>CAYLHR010000007.1:0-30506 GCA_964383335.1 uncultured Lachnospiraceae bacterium | reverse complement strand
CCTCTCCGTGCGGCATACCCGATGATTCTAACATATTCCAAGCACTTCCGCAAGCGGTTTTTCCCGCTTTTCGCGGACAATTTCCATGATGCCGAGCGGCGTGATGTCCACTGCCTCCGCCTTCACCATATCCCGCCGGAGATGCTTCCGCATGACGTGAAGGAGCTCGTCTTTGTGGTCCGGATTCCTAAGCGAGATGAAGTCGACGAGGATCATGCCCGACAGATTCCGCAGGCGCAGCTGCGCGGCGATCTCCTCCGCCGCCTCCAGGTTGACCCTTCTGTATGTCTCCTCAGGAATCCGGCCCTTCGTGGAGCGCCCGGTGTTCACGTCGATGCTGACGAAGGCCTCGGTCTGCTCGATGACGAGAAATGCCCCGCTCTTCAGCCACACCATCTTCTGTGTGAGTTTCTCCAGCATGCGGGGGAGGCCGAAGCGGTCCGCGAGGGAAAGTCCGGGGCCAGCCGCGTCCGTACACTCCGCCGGGATGCCGGGGCGCACCCCCGAAAGCTTTTCCGCTGCGGCGGGGATATCCGTGAGCACGCGGTCCGGGGGCGTCCGCAGGTCGCGGCACATGGTGACATAGAAGGGATCCGGCGCGTAGAGAAGCTTTCCGGCGGGGGCTGATTCAAAGCGCAGGAGGATCTCCCGCATTTTTTCCGAGAGAGCGCCGTATTCCGAAAGAAGCTCCCTCTTCCCCGCTCCCGCCGCCGCAGTGCGGACGAGGACCTTAAACTCCGGTCCGATGCCGGCGTCGGTCAGCCATTTTCCGGTCCCGCGCTTCTCCTCTTCGGTCAGCTTTTTCGAAAATGCCGCCGGTCCCGGATCCCCGTACAGCACGAGCAGCCGGCCCGTGAGACTGAGATTCCGCGTCACGCAGGCTTCCTTTCTGCCGGACGCCTCGCGCGTGATCTGGACGGGCACCGGACGTGAGACATAAACCGGCTTCGCTTCTCTCTCCGCCCTGCCGGCCTTAAGAAACATCCGCTCCCGGCCGACGAGAACAAAGCAGCCGCCGATCTGCCGCGCGTCCGTCTCGACGATGCCGCGGTAGATACAGCCCGTCCGGGATGCGAGGCCGGCCCGCTCGGCCCGGAGCTCTGTGAGGCGGCCGTCCGTCATGAGCGCGGCTGCCCGATATGTCTGATCCCGGAATATGAGATCCGTGACTGCAAATTCATTCATTCGGCGAACACTCCGTTTCCGTCAGATAAAAGTATGCCCCCGCCTCAGAATTCCGTTCCCAGAAGAAGGAGCGGCGTCAGGTTCTCATCCATGAGCTCCGTGCGGAGCAGGCGGAAGCCGAAGGGGTCGAAGTCCCGGCCGAGGAAGGCGGCGAAGGCCTCCATCACGGCTGCGGGCTTTAAGTTCTCTGTGCTCCCCGAGGCACAGGTTAAGAAGATGATCCCGTCATCGGCCGCAAGATGCCGGATGAGGGGCCGGATATCCACATCCTTTTCGGAATTTTTTGCCTTTTTGTGGATAACGATGCTGTCCTGCGAACAAAAAGCGGATAACTGCGCCGGGATATCCACACCGGACAGGAAACCGTCCACAGGCCGGATCTCCCAGGACGCGTACCGGACCAGCGCCATGGCCTTGCTGCCCTTGATGAGGCCGACGCGCGCCGCGCCGTTTACGCTCACGCCCTCCGGCATGGCCGCCGACAGAATCCGGCAGAAGTCCGGGGCGGCGGGGGGAGGCGGCAGCTGCTCATTTTCAAGTCCCATATCAGACAGGCGGTATGCCTCCTGAGGGGTGAGCGGCGCCTCGTCCCGGAAGGCGAAGTCCACGTCCGCGTAATCGCCCCGCGTCTCCTCCCCGATCGCGAGAGGGGCCGCGAAGCTGAGCAGCATGTGCGGGTTGAAGCCCGCGGAGTAGCAGGCGGGCAGGCCGCTCTTTTTGACGGATTTCTGGAAGCTCCGCATAAAATCCAGGTGGCCGACGAAGCGGACCGGCCCCTCCTTGCTGAAACGGATCCTGATTCTCATTCCCGCATCACCTCATCCCCCGACTCAAAGCAGACACCGGTGCCGAAGCAGCGCGCGCCGCAGCCCGAGCACTGCTCCCGGCAGTTGGGCGTGACGACGCCCTCCGTGACGGCCCTCTTCCACTCCCGCTCCATGAAGGCGCGGGTCACGCCGATATCGATAAAATCCCAGGGCAGAATTTCGTCCGTGGAGCGCTCCCGCATCGTGTAGAAGGTCTCGTCGATGCCGCAGGCCCGGTAGGCTTCCTGCCATTTTCTGTAATCAAAATAGTCCGTCCAGGCGTCGAAGACGCAGCCGTGCAGATAGGCGTACTCGATGACCCGCGCGACCCTTCTGTCTCCGCGCGCGAGCACGCCCTCCAGCTCCGTACCGCCGGCGTCGTGCCATTTGTAGTGGATCCGCTTCTGATTTTTCATCTGACGGATCTCGTTCTTGACCACCTGGGCGCTCGCGATATAGTCCGCCGGCCGCTTCATCGCCGCCCACTGGAAGGGCGTAAACGGCTTCGGGACGAAGAAGGAGGTGCTGACCGTGATGTCCACGGCTCCCTGCCGCTTCTCCTTGGGAATCTCGTCGTAATAGACCTCGCAGATCTTCTGCGCGAGGCGGGCGATCCCCTTCTGGTCCTCCTCCGTCTCGGTGGGAAGACCCAGCATGAAATACAGCTTGACCTTGTTCCAGCCGCCCCTGAAGGCCTCCAGGGCGCCCGAGAGGACGTCCTCCTCCGTGATGCCCTTGTTGATCACGTCCCGCAGCCGCTGCGTCCCCGCCTCGGGGGCGAAGGTGAGCGAGCTTTTCCGCACGTCCTGTACCCGGCTCATGACATCCAGAGAGAAATTGTCGATCCGGAGGGAGGGAAGGGATATATTCACGTGGTCCGACTGAAATGTGCCGATCAGATACTCGAGGAGCTCCGGCAGGCAGCGGTAGTCGCTCGAGGAGAGGGAGCTGAGGGACATCTCCCCGTGCCCGGTTTCCTCGGCCATGGTCTTCGCGTATCCCTGAAGGACGCCCAGGCTGCGCTCCCGCAGGGGGCGGTAGACCATGCCCGCCTGACAGAAGCGGCAGCCGCGGGTGCAGCCGCGCTGGATCTCCAGCACCAGGCGGTCCTGGGTCGGGCGGATGAAGGGAACAAGCGGCCTGTCCGGATAGGGGGCGCGGTCGAGATCCGTGCAGATCTGCCTTTCCACCCTCTCCGGCAGGCCCGCCTCCGACGGGCCGAAGGAGGCGATGGTCCCGTCTTCGCCGTAGGTGACCTCATAGAAGCCCGGGGCGTAGATGCCGGGCACATTTCCGGCCGCCTTCAGGAACTCCCTTCTCGATGCGCCCCGCCTCTTCATGTCCTTATAGAGATCCATGAGCTGATCCATCACGGCCTCGGACTCCCCGATATAAAAGAGATCGAAGAAATCGGCGACGGGCTCCGGATTGTAGGTGCAGGGCCCGCCCCCCATGACGACGGGATCCTCCTCCGTCCGGTCTGCGGCGTGAAACGGGATGCCCGACAGCTCCAGAATCTGAAGGACATTCGTGTAGCAGAGCTCATACTGAAGCGTGATTCCCAGAAAATCAAAGCCGCGGACCGGCTCCTGGGACTCCAGCGCAAAAAGCGGGATCCGGTCCCGCTTCATGATCTCCATGAGATCCGGCCACGGCGAATACACCCGCTCGCACCAGGTGTCCGCGCGGCGGTTCAGCTGCTCGTAGATAATCTGGATGCCAAGATGCGACATCCCGATTTCATAAACATCCGGAAAGCACATGGCAAACCGGATGTCGACCTCCTCCTTCCGCTTGAGGACGCTGTTCAGTTCATTACCCGTGTAGCGGGCCGGCTTCTCGACCGACGCGAGAATCCGGTCCGAAAGCGCGCAGGCTCTCATAGTCACTCCTTATGACATTGTCACGATTATTTCAAAATATAAGAGGCACCCAGGGGACCGGGTAAGCGGAACGCTTCCTGACGAGGTTAAGTGAAACGTCAGACTGTGATATCTGTGTAGAAGCAGGACCGGTTCCCCGTGTGGCAGGCGGCTCCGATCTGCTCCACCTTCGCGAGCAGCGTATCCCTGTCGCAGTCGACGGCCATCTCCCGCACGTGCTGAAAATGCCCCGACGTCTCCCCCTTGATCCATAGCGCCTGCCGGCTTCTGGAAAAATAGGTCATGGTCCCCGTCTCCCGCGTCCTGAGAAAGCTCTCCTCGTTCATCCAGGCCATCATGAGCACGTCGCCGTTATCGGCGTCCTGGACGATGCAGGGGACGAGACCGGCCTCATTTTTCCGAAAGCTCTCCCAGAGCTTCTTTCCTTCCGTATCCATGCCTTATTCCTCCCCGAAGCGCACCGCGATCGAGTTCGCGTGCGCGGTGAGCCGCTCGGACTTCGCGAAGGCGATGATATCGCCGTGCAGCGCGTCGAGGGCCTCCTTCGAGCTGTAGATGACGCTGGACTTCTTGACAAAATCGTCCACGGAGAGCGCGGAGAAGAACTTCGCGGTCCCGTTGGTGGGAAGAACGTGGTTGGGGCCGGCAAAATAGTCCCCGAGCGGCTCGCTCGACCAGGGGCCGACGAAGATCGCGCCCGCGTTCCGGATCCGGGTCATAAGAAGGAAGGGCTCGCGCGTCATCAGCTCGAGATGCTCCGGGGCGATCTCGTTCACGCAGGCGACGGCCTCGTCCATGTTCTCGGCGATCAGGATGTGGCCGAAGTTCTCCAGTGATTTTTCGATGATCTCCCGTCTTGAAAGGACAGCCGTGAAGGCCTCGATCTCCCGGTTCACCGCATCCGCCAGCTCCCGGCTGGTCGTGACGAGGATGGCGGAGGCCAGCTCGTCGTGCTCCGCCTGGGACAGGAGGTCCGCGGCAACGAACCGGGGATCCGCGGTCTCATCCGCAAGGACCGTGATCTCGGAGGGACCCGCCACGGAGTCGATGGAGACATGCCCGTAGACGGCCTTCTTGGCGAGCGCGACATAGATGTTGCCGGGACCTGTGATCTTGTCCACCTTGGGGATGCTCTCCGTGCCGAAGGCCATGGCCGCCACCGCCTGCGCGCCGCCCGCCTTGTAAATTACGTCGGCGCCGGCCTCGCGCGCCGCGACCAAGGTCACGGGCTCGATTTTTCCGGTCTCCCTGCCGGGGGGCGTGCACATGACGATCTCATCCACACCGGCCACTTTGGCCGGCACGATATTCATGAGGACGGAGGAGGGATAGGCGGCCTTTCCGCCCGGGACGTATACCCCGACCCGCTGAAGCGGCGTGATCTTCTGTCCGAGGACCATGCCGTCCGACTCCGTCATGAACCAGCTCTCCTGCTTCTGGTGCTCGTGGTAGGCGCGGATCCGCGCGATCGCCCGCCGGATGATGCCGATGAGCTCCGGATCGACGAGGGAATAGGCCTCGCGCTCCTCCTCCTCGGAGACGCGGACGGTTTCGGAAGTAAGTTCGGCGCGGTCGAATTTCCGCTCGTAATCAAAGAGCGCGGCGTCGCCCCTCTCCTTTACGTCCCGCAGAATCGAAGCGACGGTTTTCTCCTCCTCCGGATAGCTGTCCGGGCTCCGCTTCAGCATGGTTTTCTGCATGTCGAAAAGTGTCTGTTTCGTCAGAAGTTCGATTTTCATCTGTCAAGTGCCTCCCGAAGTGCCGTGATGAGGGTCGTGATCCGCTCATTTTCCATCTTCATGCTGACCTGGTTGACGACCACGCGCGCGGAGAGCGGACACACCTCCTCGAGAACCGCAAGTCCGTTCTCCCGGAGCGTCGTCCCCGTCTCCACGATGTCGCAGATCACCTCGGACAGGCCGACGATGGGCGCGAGCTCGATGGAGCCGTTCATCTTGATGATCTCCACGGTCTGGTGCTTCCGGTTGAGGAAGTAATCCTTGGCGATATTGGGGTATTTGGTCGCGACCCGGATGAGGTCTCCGGACGCGAGCGACTCCCTCGCGCTCTCCGGCCCGCAGATGCACATCCTGCAGGCTCCGTAGCCGAGGTCCAGGACCTCGTAAATCTTCCGTCCCTCCTCGAGGATGGTGTCGCGGCCGACGATGCCGAGATCGGCGGCGCCGTAGGCGACGTAGGTCGGGACGTCCGTTCCCTTGGCGAGGAAGAAGCGTACTTTCATCTCCTCGTTGGTGAAGATCAGCTTTCTGGTGTCGCTGTCATCGGCGCCCGCCGAGGCGATGCCGACCTTTTTAAAGAGCTCAAGTGTCGTTTTCGCGAGACGCCCCTTGGTGAGGGCGATCGTCAGATAGCGCATGGCAGTTCACTCCTTCCGCCGGCCCTGGCGGGACAGGGCGTTCATCAGGTAATCAATGGTAAATCCCACGCCGACCGCCGGGGCGTCCTCCCCGAAGTGGCCGAGCAGGTTGTCGTAGCGCCCGCCCTTGGCGACGGGCTCTCCCGTGCCGTAGGCGAAGGCGGAGAAGATCATGCCCGTGTAGTAGTGGAACTTGCTGAGAAGTCCGAAGTCATAGGAGATGTATCGCTCCATACCGGACCCGGCGATCCGCTTTTCGATCTCCCGAAGGCGGTCGATGGCGGCCGCCGCCCCGTCATTTACGGCGTAGGCGGATGCCCGGTCCAGCACCTCGCTGCCCCCGAAGAGCTGCGGCAGCATGACGAAGGCCTCGCGGAAGGCGGGCGCCGTCTCCTCAGACTCGAGCAGCTCGTCCACTCCGAAAAAGTTCTTATTTGAAATGAGCCGCCGCACCTCCTCGATCCGCTCCTCCGGGAGGCCGGAATCGAGGGCCAGGGACTTGAAGTAGTTGTTCTCACCGACGCTCACCTGGAACTCCGTGAGCCCCGCTGCCCTTAAGGCGCCGCAGGTGAGAAGCAGAATCTCCGCGTCGGCGTCCGGGGAGCCGTCCCCGATGAACTCGACGCCCATCTGGGTCTGCTCCTTTAAGTTCAGCTGGTATTCCTGGGAATTGACGAAGGTGCTGCCCTCGTAGCAGAGCCGGAAGGGCATCTGCTCCCTGGGAAAATGCATGGCCACGGCCCGCGCCACGGACGGCGTGAAGTCCGGCCGGAGGACCAGCGTGTTGCCGTCCCGGTCGAAGAATTTGAAGAGCTCCTTCGAGGGGGTCGTGCCCACGTCGCTTCCGAAGACGTCGAAATACTCCACGTGGGGCGGCTCGATCTCCTCGTAGCCGTACTCAAAGAACACGCCTCTTACGGCGCCCATGGCCGCACGCTTCCGCGCGAGCGCCCCGCTGTACAGGTCCCGGAAGCCCTCGGGAGTGTGGATCAGCAGCTGTTTCATCGTTCTTGTTCCTCTCTCGCGTTCAGGTCCTTCTGCAGCCCCTCAAGTATCGGCAGAAAGCTCGTGTGATCATTATTTAAAAAATAGGCCGGGTCGAGCTCCGAGATCCGGAAGCTCTTCCGTCCGCCCGTTTTCATGCGGTTCCAGAATTCCATCATCTCGGCGTAGGGCATGTAGTAGAATTCCTGTCTGCCCGTAAAAAAGAGGAGAAGAAATGAAATCCCCTCCTGCCGCTCGAAATCCGTCATGAATGCAACCTGGTGCTCGTGGATATTGGCGAGAGGAAAGGTGTCCTCCGCGCACTCCTTCGCGTCGAAGCAGACCGGGATTCCCTGGACGACACCGAGGTAATCCACGGTGCTCTTCGCGTCAAAATAGGCGAGAGTGATGTGCCGCGTCGCCTTGTCGATGTTGATGGGGGTGATCGGCGTCGGCACCTTCTGGATAAGGGCGAGTCCCTCGGCTCTCAGGTGATCAATCGTGTGATTGACCATGTCCTCGAGCGTCGAGCCGCGAAGCCCCCTGGAACTCCACGTCGCCATTTACTTCACCATGCCGAACCGCGTGAGCGGCCAGTAGCGGAGCGCCGCCTGACCGAGGATCTCGTCCTCGGAGACGTAAGTGTTGATCCAGAAGCGCGAATCGGAACTGTTGTTCCGGTTGTCGCCCAACATGAAATAGTGCCCCTCGGGAACATGGTAGGGGCCGAAGCTGTCGAGCGGCTCCTCCGGACAGAAGCTGTCGTCCAGGGGCTCGTCGCTGTCGTTGATGTAGACCTTGCCGTCGATGATGTTGACGGTCTCGCCGGGAAGTCCGATCACGCGCTTGATATAGAGCATGCTCTCGTCGTCCGGATAGCGGAAGATCACGATATCGAAGCGCTCGGGACTCTTGTTTTTGTATGCGAGACGGTTCCCGAACACGCGGTCGTAGGTCATGATCGTGTTCTCCATGGACGCGGACGGAATCCGCGCGTTGATGAGAAAGACCTCGTTGACGACGAGGACAACCGCGACGACCACGGCAATCATGATGATGTAATCGAGAATTTCCTTTTTGATCGCTGCCGCCCTGTCCTTTCTGCTGTTTTCCCTGCTGCTGTCTGAATCCGAATTCTTTCTGTTTTCCATAGACGGATTAAAACACTCCTTCCGCGATTCCGTATCTTCGCGCGGCGCGCGCCATATCCTCCGGCAGCGGCGCCGTGATCGTTCTTCCCGCCAGATGCTCCGGAAACGGTTCTCTCTCCGGAAAAGTGACCCGCCACGCGTGGAGCATCTGCCGCCCCGCGTCCCGGGTTTTTCCGCTTCCGTATTTGGGATCCCCGCACACCGGGTGCCCGAGGGCGCGCAGGTGGGCGCGGATCTGATGGGATCTTCCTGTGATGAGGTCCGCCTTTATGAGGGAGACCCCCTCCCCTTTTGCGAGGACGGTAAATCCCGTCAGAATTTCCTGTCCGGAGCCGCCTTCCTCAAACGGCAGAACCCGGGCTCTGTTCTCCGCGCTGTCCCGGACATACCGGGCGCGGAAGACGCCGTCGAGATCCGCGGATCCTTCGGCGAGAACAAGATATTCCTTTTTGATGTTCCGGCTCCGGATCTCCTGCGACAGAAGCTGCAGGACAGAGAGCGTCGTCCCCGAGAGCACGATGCCGCTCGTATTTCTGTCAAGCCGGTTGACCGGGGCCGGACGGAAGGCGCGCAGGTCCTCCTCAGCGATCAGCCCCATGGAAAGCGCGAGATCCGGCACATAGTCGGCCAGACTCATCCCGCTGCCGTCTCCCTGCGTCAGCATGCCGGCCGGCTTGTTGAGGGCCAGGACACCCCCGCCGGCATAGAGAACGCTGCCGCTTAAGGGATTGGCGGTCTTTCCGGCCGGCCGCACGGCTCCCCTGCCCCGGAACTTTTCGATGGTCTCCTCCGAGAGATAGAGGGTGATCCGGTCGCCGGCTGCAAGCTTCGCCCCGCCCTCCGTCTTCGCCCCGTTTCGCTTGATATTCTTCTTCCGGAGCATGCGGTAGAGGAAGGAGTCCGGCGCCTCTCTCAGATATTTTTTCAGAAAATGATCCAGTCTCTGACCGGCCTCATTTTCCCGTATAATCAGCTCTCTCATGGCGTCAGATGGAAAGATTGAGCGCGCAGTGGCGGATCATGTCCTCTCTCCCGTACCCCTCGTAGGCGGAATTGGGAGTGAACTTCAGATCCTTCCTGAGGCTCTCCGCGTGTTCGTTCATGCTGTCCATCCGCTCCGTGAACCGGCGGAGATCCGTCAGCATGCGGACGTTCATGCGGTAGCCGTCTGCCCGCAGCATCCTCGTCAGGTGATCCTCCGCGAAGCGCGGATCGGTGCCGGAATCCGAGATATAGCCGACGAGCTCCGTGCCGCAGATCGCGATGCAGTCGACGAGGGCGTTCTGCTTCTCCGAGGTGAGGTAGAGCTCGTAGGCGACGGTGAGGCTTCCCTCGTGCGGCTCGATCGCCCGGTACTCCTCCTCGGGGAGCGAGTGCCGGAGAAAGAACATGATGGTGCTGACAAGGCTCATGGAGGCCGGGATCATGCCGACCATGGCGACGACCGTCATGAGATTCGCCTTCGTCCCGAAATAGAGCGCGCCGCTTATGAGGATGACGGCGGGAATCAGAAACGAAGCCGCCGTGATCAGCAGCTTCCGCTTCTTCTCGCTGTCAAAATAGCCCCATTCTCCCTTGCGTCTGCCCTTCATCCGCACCGTCCTTTTCTGCCGCTTCCGTCTGCCGCGCGTACCATTATAGCAGGTAGGCCTCCCTCAAGTCAAAAAGGGCGCGATTTAAAGGCCGTCCTGCGTCTCCACGGACTGCGCCCCCGAGCCCTCGGCCAGAATATCCAGCTGCCGGCCGAACCGCGTGAGCTCCTCCAGATTGTGGGAGGAGAAGATGCGGTAGAACTCACTTTGGATCTTGACGACCTCCCGCTTGTTGTCCAGGCGGTAGAGATTCTCGATATTCCGCAGAATATCCTTCACGATATTGAGCTCGATCTGGCTGTCGATCTGCGCGTCCATGATCTCGTGCCGAACCTCCGACATCTCGTTGTCCAGATGCCAGATCGCGTCGGACGCCCGGTTCAGCGTGTCGGCGACGTGATCCGGGATGCTGCCCTTGTACTTGTACTGAAGGGAGTGCTCCGTCGTCGCCCAGAAATTCATGGCCATCGTGCGGATCTGGATCTCCACCTGCAGCTGCCGGGGCCCGTCAATGGTCTGCACCGTGTACCAGGTGTTGAGGTGGAGGCTCCGGTAGCCGCTCTTCTTCTGATTTCGCGCGAGATAGTTCTGCCGGTCCTTGATGATGAGATCGGACCGGCGCTCGATGAGCTTTACGACGGACTCGATGTCCTCCACGAACTGGCAGATGATCCTAAGGCCGGCGATGTCGTCGATCTCCTCCTCAAGACGCTCGAAGGAGACGCCCTTCCGCCGCATTTTCTCGAGGATGCTGGGCACGGTCTTAACCCGCCCGCTCACGCTCTCGATCGGCGAATACAGGTTCTTCTTCCGGTGCTCTTCCTTCAGGTTCCGGAATTTGGTCAGTAGTTCGGAAACAGCCTGCTCGTAGGGATCGAGCAGTTCCTTCCACAGCTGAATCTCCATAATGTCTCTCTCTTTACTCCGCCGCCTTTTGCGGCGGCCTGCTGCTCCGTGAGGCATCCTGCAGCTGCATCCGCGTCCTCCGCTTTATGAGGCCAGGCGCTCAAGAAGGCGGAGCAGGAAGTTCCACACCCTTTCCGTCGAGGAAATGGACAGTTTCTCGTTCACGGAGTGAATCTCCTTCATGTCGGGTCCTATGGAGACCGCGTCGAGGTCCGGGATCTTGGAGGCGAAGAGGCCGCACTCAAGTCCGGCGTGAATCACCTCGACGGAGGGATCCTCCCCGTACAGCTCCCGGTAGACTTCGGTCATCGCGTCCCTTAAGGGGGAGTCCGCCCGGAATTCCCAACCCGGATAGGACCCGTAGATGCGGGCTGTGCCGCCGGCGAAGGCCGTCAGCGAAAGAATCTCCGCCTCGAGCGCCGCCCGCGCGGATCCCAGCATGCTCCTTACGCTGATTGTGATGACGAACCGGTCCTCTTCCGTCTCGACGATGGCCGCGTTGGAGGACGTCTCGACAACACCCGCCGGCTCGGCGCACATCTTCCGGACGCCGCTTGGCGCGGCGAGCAGGCAGGCCGTCATCCGGTCCTGGCTCTCCAGGTCAAAGACGCGCGCCCTGGCCGTGATGCCTGGGTCGGTGATGATGCGGATGCCCTCGTCGATCAGGCGGTATTCGCTTCGCAGCTCCCGTTCAAAGTCCTCCGCGTACTGTTTTACCGCGCCGAGATCCTCCTCGTCGATGACGAGCCGGATCTCCGTGTGTCCGGGAATCACATTGTCCCGCGTGCCCCCCGATACGCTCTCGAGGGACCAGGTCGTGATGCCGTCGAGACCTGCCAGGAAGCGCCCGGCCAGCTTATTGGAATTGGCCCGGCCGAGGCCGATCTGCGCGCCGGAGTGCCCGCCCGAAAGACCGGTGACCGTGACGGAGAGCTTAAGGCCCGTGACCGTGATCCTGTTGACCGGAAAGGCGCTCTCGATTACGGACCCGCCGGCGCAGCCGCAGGTGAAGATGCCCTCGGCCTCCGAGTCCAGATTGATCATGGTGTGCGAGGCAAGGGCCGATGCGTCATATGCCGCGGCGCCCAGAAGGCCGATCTCCTCGTCGGTCGTGATCAGGCACTCGAGCGGCGGGTGGATGAGGCCGGGATCATCCAGTATGGCCAGCATATAGGCGACCGCGATGCCGTCGTCCCCGCCGAGGGAGGTGTCCTTCGCGAAGAGATCGTCCCCCTCGACCTGCAGGGCGAGGGGATCCTTCCCGAAATCGTGATTCGAGAGCGCGGTCTTTACACAGACCATATCCATGTGCCCCTGCAGGATGACGGGGGCAGCGCCCTCGTGTCCCTTTGAGGCGTCCTTGAAAATCGTAATATTGCCTCTCGCGTCGGCGTCGCAGCGAAGACCGCGCTCCTTCGCGAAGTTCTCCAGATAGGCCGCGCATGCCTCCGTATGTCCGGATCCCCGCGGAATCTGTGAAAGCTCCTCAAAATACCGGAATACGGCTTCGGGTTTCAGTCCCTCAAGCTGTCTCATCACCTTACCCCCTCCAGTCGGTTTTATTATTCCTTAAGAAAAAAAGGGATGTTCGAGCGGAACACCCCTTCCGGAAACACGTAAGTTATCATTCCTCGTCGAAATCATCGAGGTCGTCGAGATCGCCGAGATCATCCAGATCGTCGAGATCATCGAGGTCGTCATCTGTCGTGTAGCTGTCTTCGTCGTAGGCCGGCGCCGGCGCGGGAGCGGGCTGCGCGGATGCGCCTCCGGCTGTCTGCGGCGCCAGCTCGGCGCGGTTCTGCTTGACAATATTGTAGGCACCCTGCAGGGACTGGATGAGTCCGTTGTAGCGGGACCCCGCGTCGTCGATGGTCGTGCCCAGAATATTGGACAGGTTCGCGAGCATGTCATCCGTGTAGGTGATGGCCGAGTAGCGGATGTTGTTCGCGTCCTGGGTCGCGGAATCGACAATGCTCTGCGCCTGCTGGTTGGCCTTGTTGATCGTGTCGTTGGCCTGCGCGTAGGCCTGCTGCATCACCTCGTGCTGGCTGACCATCTCTCTGGCCCGTGCCTCGGCCTGGGCGATGATTCCGTCCGCCTTGGCCTGCGCGTCCGCCAGGATGGCGTCCTTGTTGGAGATGATCTTCTGATAGCGCTTGATCTCGTCGGGAGTTTTCAGTCTGAGCTCGCGAAGCAGCTCCTCCAGTTCCTCCTTGTTGACAACAATCTTGGTCGTCGACAGCGGCTGGAACTTACAGCTGTCCACATACTCCTCATTTTCTTCAATAATCTGCTAAATTCTGCTGCTCATTCCTGTTTCGCTCCTTCTCCCTGTACTTTTCCATCATGAGTTCCGCGACAGGCGCCGGAACAAACTGACTGACGTCCTCACCGTAGGCGGCGATCTCCTTCACGGTGGTGGAGCTCAGATAGGCGTATTTCAAAGATGCGATGAGGAACATCGTATCAATGTCGGGAGCCATCACACGGTTCGTCTGTGCCATCTGAAGTTCGTATTCAAAATCCGTGATCGCCCGAAGGCCCCTTACGATCACAGTGGCTCCGACATCACGCACAAAATCGACCGACAGGCCGTCAAATGACTCCACCCGGACATTCAGAATCCCGCTTGTGACATCTTTAAGTATCTTAACACGTTCAGATACAGAAAACAACGGAGTTTTTGCGGAATTACGCAAAACTCCGACAATGACTTCATCGAACTGGCGGGCCGCTCTTTCGATGATATCGAGGTGGCCCTTGGTGCAGGGATCGAAGGTTCCGGGGTAGACGGCGCGTGTCATGACTTGTGAATCCTTTCAAGAAAAAGATGTGAGCTTCGCGAGTAAATTTTATGACTGACCGTGTTCCACACCGTGCCGGGAAGCCAGGAAAAATCAGTCTTGGGATCCGCCTCCGCAATGACAAGCCCGTCCGGAGCCAGCAGATCCGGCATGCGCTCAAGGAGGAGCAGCGTCTCCTTCTCGAGGCCGTGATTGAAGGGCGGGTCCATGAAAATGATGTCAAAGGGCTCTCCTCCGGCCAGCCGCGGGAGAACGGACAGAACATCCCCGCCGATGAGCTCTGCCCTGTCCGCCAGTTTTGTGAAGGTCAGATTCTCGTTGATGAGCTTCTGGGTCCGCCTGTCCTTCTCGACGAAGACGGCGCGCGAAGCGCCCCGGCTTAAGGCCTCGATCCCGATGGATCCGGAGCCGGCGTAGAGGTCCAGAAAACGACAGTCCGGAATCCGGAACTGGATCATGTTGAAGAGCGTCTCCTTGGTCCGGTCCGTGGTCGGGCGCACATCCATTCCTTTGACCGTCCGAAGGGGCATGGAGCGGGCGCTGCCCGCGATCACTCTCATAGGATATCACTTTGCCGCATGCCGATTCTCCAGTCGAGATCGCCCCGGCCGAGGCCGAGAATCAGCATCTCCGCGGTCGCGATGTTGGTGGCCATGGGAATGGTGTTCTGATCGCAGGCCGTGAGAACCCCGCGGATATCGGGCTCCTTGGCCTCGATCATGGACGGGTTGTAGAAAAATATGACCATATCCATGGCGCCCCGGTTGATCATTTCGATAAACTGCTTGTCCCCGCCGAGCGATCCGGGGAGAAATTTGTGGACGCGCAGCGAAGTGACCTCCTCGATCCGCCTGCCGGTCGTCCCTGTCGCGTAGATCTCGTGGCGCGACAGGATGCCCTTGTAGGCAATGCAGAAATCCTCGATCAGCGTGCGCTTGCTGTTGTGTGATATAAATCCGATATTCATCTGGTCTTCGGGCCTTCCTCCTGGCTGTTATCTGGTGAAACCGGTCACCGGTTTCCGCCGGGACCATCAGTCACAGTTATTGTAACACAAGACTTCATCAATTTATACAAAAAAATGATATTTACTTCACGAATTTTGTCCTTTTTGCCCACTGTTTCACGGAATCCCGAAATTCTGCCGCCGGATGCAGCCGATGCAGCTCCGACAGCCCGCCCCGCTTCGGTCATCACAGCACTATCTTTCTCTCGTTCAAGGAAATGTACCGGTCCAGCGCTTCCTTCAAAAGACGGTGCTCCTCCAGAATGAGGGCCGGGTCGTCCGCGAGAACCGAGGCCGCGGTCTCGCCGGCAAGCTTAAGGATCTCCCCGTCCCGCGTGACGTCCGCGATTCCGAACATGGACTCGCCGCTTTGCCGCACGCCAAGCAGATCCCCGGGTCCCCGCAGGCTGAAATCCTTCTCGGCGATCTCGAAGCCGTCATTTGAATCCCGCAGGATGCCGAGGCGCTGCTCGATTGCCTCGGACTTCTGTCCCGCCATGAAGATGCAGTAGGACTGGAACTCCCCTCTCCCGACCCGCCCCCGCAGCTGATGCAGCTGCGCGAGCCCGAAGCGCTCGGCGTTAAGGATCAGCATGACGGTCGCGTTCGGAACGTCGACGCCGACCTCCACGACCGTCGTGGAGACGAGGATCCGGATCTCTCCCGAAAGAAAGCGCTCCATCACGTCATTTTTTTCCTCCGGACTCATGCGGCCGTGCAGGGCGCCGACGGCAAGATCCGGCAGTTCCTCCCGCAGCTTCTTCGTCTCCTCCGTCACGCTGGAGAGCGCCGTCTCCTCATCCGGCTCGATCATGGGGCAGATCACGTAGGCCTGCCGCCCCTCCCTCACCTGTTCCTCTATAAAATGCAGCGCCTTTTCCCGCCAGGTGAGGTCCACGACCGCGTTTTTGATCCGGAGCCGCCTGGCGGGCAGCTCATCCAGAACGGAGAGGTCCATATCCCCGTAGAAGATCACGCCCAGCGTTCTCGGGATCGGCGTCGCGCTCATCACCATCCGGTTGGGCGGCGCCCCCTTCTTCCCGAGGGCCTCCCTCTGATTGACGCCGAAGCGGTGCTGTTCGTCCGTGATCACGAGGCCGAGGGCGCTGTAGGACACCCCCTCCTGAAAGAGGGCGTGGGTTCCCACGGCCGCGTTGTACCTGCCTGAGGCCAGCCCCTCCAGTGCGTCCCTTCTCTCCGCGGCCTTCAGGGAGCCGGTCAGAAGAACCGGGTGCAGGAAGCCAAGCCGGAGGGTCTCCTTCATGGCCAGAAGCTTTTCAAAATGCTGCCGCGCGAGCACCTCCGTCGGCGCCATGAGGGCGCCCTGGTAACCGTTGGAAGCCGCCATGATCATGGCGAGGAAGGCCAGCACGGTCTTTCCCGAGCCGACATCCCCCTGGACCAGGCGCTCCATGAGCTTCTTCCCGGCCAGATCCCGCTCGATCTCCCGCCAGACCCGCTGCTGTGCGCCGGTCAGGGCGAAGGGCAGGGAGGCGATCACCTCCTCCGTGTCCCAGCTGAGCGTCATGGGGAAGTGATTCTCCTCCTCCGCGCTCCTGGCCCGCAGGGTCCGGATGCCCATCACGAAGAGAAAGAACTCGTCGAACACGAGCCTCCGCCGCGCGCGCAGCATCTCCTTGGCACTGTCCGGAAAATGAATCGCGCGGACCGCCCATCTCTCGTTCTCAAGGTCCAGCAGATGCAGCATGGATTCAGGCAGATATTCCCGTCCGGCATCGGTGTCCGCCGAGAGGGCGGCTTTTACGGCCTTCGCGATGGTCTTTCCCGTCAGTCCCTTCGTGAGGCTGTAGATCGGAATCAGGGTGTTCTCGATCTCCCTGTATCGTTCGGGCGTGTGGATCTCCGGCTGATCCATATAGAGCCGGCCGTTCTTCTCCTTCACGGTCCCGCGGAAGACGAGCTCGGATCCCCGCTTCAGCATTTTGGCGAGGAAAGGGGAATTGAACCAGGTGAGCCGGACGGCGCCGGTGAGATCCCGGGCCTCGGCCGTGAGGACGGATCCCTTCCCGAAGCGGCGCAGGACGGCGTTCTGTGCGAGCGTGCAGCGGACGGCGCATTTTGCTCCGACCGTGACGGCTCCGGCCGGCACGGCTTCTCCGCACGCGTCGTAGCCCGACGGATAATACCGGATCAGGTCCCCGGTCGTATAGACGCCTATCCTGTGGAAGAGCTCCTCCGTCCTGGGACCGATCCCGCGGATATCTCTCAGCTCCATGTGCACTCCTTTAAGGCTGCGGCCTTTCTTTTATCCAACACAATCCGACTAAAAGCAAAACCCGGGCTCCGAAGACGGAACCCGGGGGAAATATACCTGTCATGAGGAAGAATCACTCCACGGAAATGATCGCGTAATAGATCGGCTGGCCGCCGTACGCCTCCTCGATGTCGACATCGGGGAATGCCTCGGTGACGGCCGCGGAGAGCGCCTCCATCTTCTCTCCCGTGAAATCCGAGCCGTTGTAGATGCTGATGAGCTCGGAATCCTCGTCGGTGACCCTGCCGAGCGCCTCCAGCGTGACGGCCGTGACATCGCTGCCTACGGCCAGAATGCCGTTGTCTCCGATCGCCATGATATCGCCGATATGGATCTCGTTCCCGTCCACCTTCGTGTTGCGGACGGCGTATGTGACCTCCACGGTCTTCACGCCCCGGATGGCCTCCTGCATCTCGTCGAAATTGTCCTGCGCGCTCAGCTCCTCGGCGTAGGTGATCATGGCCGTGATGCCCTGGGGAACGGTCTTCGTCGGCACGACGAGGACCCGGCAGTCCTCTGTGAGGGCCTGCGCCTGATTGGCGGCCAGAATCACGTTCTTATTGTTCGGAAGGATGAAGACTGTATCCGCGTGAACCTCGCGGATCGCGTTCAGCATGTCGTCCGTGCTGGGGTTCATGGTCTGGCCGCCCTCGATGAGGACGTCCACGCCCAGCCCCTTGAAGATCTCGCTCATGCCGTCTCCGATGGTGACGGAGATGAATCCGACCGCCTTGCGCGGCGCGTCGGCCGCGGCCTTCTTGGCCCGCTCCTCCTCCGCCTGCAGGGCCGCCTGCTTCTCGGCCTCCTTGAAGAGCTTCTCCTGGTGCTCGATGCGCATGTTGTCGATCTTCATCCGGCAGAGACTGCCGTACTCAAGGCCCTTCTCGAAGGCGAGGCCCGGGTGATTCGTGTGGACGTGAATCTTCACGATCTCCTCGTCCGCCACGAGGACGAGGCTGTCCCCGATCGAAGTGAGGAAGTCCTTCATCTTCTGCTCTTCCTCCTCGGGGAAGGGCTTTTCGAGATTGATGATAAATTCCGTGCAGTAGCCGAATTTGATGTCGTCCGTGCTGATCTCCCCGCGGCCTGACGGAATCTGTACCTGTGCCTCGGGCGTCTCGAACTCAAGCTCGATCTCCTTGCCGAGGAAGGCGTCGACCGCGCCCCTTAAGACCTCCATGAGGCCCTGTCCGCCCGAGTCGACCACGCCGGCCTCCTTGAGAACGGGGAGCTGGTCGGGCGTTCTGGCCAGGGCCGCGTCTCCCTCCTCGATGATGAGGCGGAAGAATTCGCCCAGATCTCCGGCGTCCTCACTCAGCTCGAGCGCCCTGTCGGACATGGCTCTCGCGACGGTGAGAATGGTTCCCTCCTTGGGCTTCATGACGGTCTTGTAGGCGGTCTCGACGGCGCGCTCCATGGCGGCCGAGATGATCTCCGCGTCCAGCTCGCGGTGCTCCCGCGTCTCCCGCGTAAAGCCGCGGAAGAGCTGTGAAAGGATGACGCCGGAATTGCCGCGCGCGCCCCGGAGCGACCCGTTGGAGACGGCTTTGCAGAGCTGATCGATGCCCGCGTCCTCCGGAAGCGCGTTGATCTCGGCGGCGGCGGCCATGATGGTCAGCGTCATGTTGGTACCGGTATCCCCGTCCGGGACGGGAAAGACGTTCAGCTGGTTGATCCAGTCCCTGTGAACCTCAAGATTCTTCGCACCACTTAAGAACATGGTGCGGAACATATGTGCGTCGACAGTATTCATCGCCACAGCGTAAACCTCCGTTCTATTAGTCAATGACGCGGATGCCTTCCACGATGACATCCACCTTCTCCACGGAAAGGCCGGTAAACTGTTCGACCTTGTACTTGACGGACTCAACGAGGTTGTCCGTCACTGTGAGAATGCTGACACCGTACGCGATGATACAGTGTATGGTGAGAAAAATCCGGTTCTCCTCGAGCTTTACGTTGATGCCGTATTTGAGACTGTCCTTCTTCAGGATATGAAACAGTCCGTCCTTCATATTGTAGCCGGACATGCCCACAATCCCGAAGCATCCGACCGCGACACTGCCGGTGTAGGCGGCGATCACATCGGAATCGACCAGAACTTTTCCGTAATCGGAGTTCAGAATTCCCTTCATGCGCTTCCTCCATTACAAAATAAGATGCCGTCTCCGCGGGGGATACACAGCATCTCATCATCATCCAATCTTCAGATCCTTATGCCCGCTCGACCTTACCGGACTTGAGGCACTGTGCGCACACATACGCATGCTGCGGAGTTCCGTTAACCTTCACCTTAACCCGTCTGATATTGGACTTCCACATTCTGTTGGATCTTCTATGAGAATGGCTCACATTATTACCAAAGTGTGCGCCTTTTCCACAAACTGAACAAACAGCCATCGGTAAACACCTCCTTGCAACAAAATAACCCCTCGCGGGCTCGAACGCTCCTATTCTAACAGATCATCATAGGCAATGCAAGCACTTTTGAGGGGAATTTCACGACTTTTGAGCGGCCCTTATTCCTCCGCCGTATCCGCGGCTTCTCCGAGCGGGGCCTCCTTTTTGCCGGTAAATTTGTTCACCATGTCGGGGACCATGTCAAGGATCTTGCCCAGGCTGTCCTGATTCTTGACGTTCACCATCTTGGTCGTGCCGTTTGAGATGACAAGGACGGCGCTCGGAGTCATCTTTCCGCCGATGCCGCCTCCGGCGTTGGGATTGCGGCGGTCGCCCTGGGTGGCGCCGGCGCCGATTCCGAAGGAGACGTCCACGAGCGGAAGAACGACTGTATCATTGATGTGGATGGCTTCCCCCACGACGGTCTTGGACTGGAGAAAGCCCTCCATTCCCTCAAACAGGGTTTCCACGGTATTTTTGAATTCATTGTTCTCAGCCATTTTACGATGCTTCCTCCTTCGATCCTTTGAAATGACGGTAGACAAACAGTACGTTGCGGTTCAGCACGGCTGATGCCGCGAGGTACAGAACATAGAACAGATAAAGCCTTCCCCGGACGGTGAGATCCCCCTCCAGGCGCTTCTCCCCGAAATCCGGCGTCACCCTGACGGAGCTGCCGTATACGGGATAGAGCGCTGACGCGGCCGCGAGAACGGTCCCGGTCGTACCCGGATCATCAAATCCGAATTCCACATACCCGTCCGCCTTTCGGGGAAGGATGTGGCCGATCAGCTTCTTCAGCTTTTTCATGACATGCGAGACGGCCTTTCCGGTCCGCTCGTCAGAAAGAAAATCCGTCCACTCCTGCACCTTCAGCAGGAAGGACACAAGCCCCGCGAAAAAATCACCGATCCTGAGCGACAGCAGAACGGGCAGCTGCGACAGCCGGACAATTCCGTTGATCACGACCGCCATCACCTTCTCCGCCGTCTGATTGACGGCCCGGACGACGCGGGCGATATAGCCCATCCTCTGCTTCGCGTAGATCTTCAGCTGCTCAAGGCGCCGTCCGGCGCGCGCCCGCTCCCGGGCCTCTTCTTCCCTGCGCCGCGCGGCCTCTTCCTTCTGCCGGGCCTTCTCCGCAAGCTTCGCCTCTTTTCTGGCCTGCGCGGCCTCCTTCAGCTCCTCGTATTTTTCGGGGTCCTCCTCTTTGATCTTCTCGATCTTCTCCCGCCGCTCCTCCTTCAGCTTCTCCTTCTTCTTCCGGGCGAGCTTTGCCTTAAGCTCGGCGGGCGATATGCCGAGGACGCGGATCACGAGCTTCTTCCCGTTTCCGCCTCCCGGGTCGCCGGCGGCGAATGAGAGCGTGACACGGACAAAGTGAAGCAGCCATGTCACGTCGGCTCTCGCGTGCAGAGTCCGCTCCTTCCCGTCCCCCGTCAGCTGGTAGCGGAAGGGGACAAAAAGCAGAAGCAGAAGGATGACCAGAAGGACGGCCAGAATCACAAGCAGAACGCGCCCGATGACGAGAAGGATCTTCAGGGCGGAAAACGCAACCCCCGGAATCATTCCCATTCCACCGACCTCTTGTCTCTCCTATTCCCGACAATTGAAAACACGGTCGGAAAACGGAGATCTTTGTCATACATTTTTGCCATTACAGCCATAATTGTAACACAGACCCCGCGGTCTTGCCAGATGATCTTTCCCCTGATTCCGCCCCCGATCCGGGCGCACAGGCGGCTTCCGGCGGGAATCAGACGCCCGTGATATGACCGCGGTCCAGAAGCCAGCGCTTCAGGTCGGCGTCACCCGTCTCCCTGTAGCACTCCTCCGTGATCCGGACCACGATCCCCATCGCCTCACCCTTGTCCTTTGCGATGCCGACGACGGGCGGCAGGGTCCGCCTCACGGACTCCTGAAAGAGATAGTTGGTCGAGATCACATCGAGATAGTCGTCCCTGCCCGCGGCCAATGTGATAAGAAAATGATCCGGCGACACCTTCCCCGCGTCAAGCCGCTCCCGGATATGCGCCGCGCGCCTTCTGATTCCGTCTCCCGTGTAGAGAGGCTCATACCATTTCATTGCAGCTCCTCCTCCTGAAGCTCACCGCCTGTGTCCGGGGATCCGGTGAAATCCTCCGCGAAGTCTGAAACCCAGCCGTCCCCGTCGGCGTCCGCGGTTCCGGTCCACTCCTCCCCGCTGCCGCTAAGTTCATCCTCCCATCCCTCTTCCGCGACGGGTGTCTCCTCGAACCAGTCATCCTCCGGGACAAAGGCCTCATCCCCGCCTTCATCTTCGGTGAAATCGTCTCCGGACGCGTCACCGCCGGAGAAATCCTCCCCGCCGTCTTCCTCATCGGCGTCGCGCTCCCCGATCCACTCCTCTTCCTCCGCGCTTTCGGAGGCGGTCTCCTGCTCCTCCGTCTCCGTCTCCGCCTTCATGGCGTCCTCCGCATGAATGCCGGCGTAATAGCGGTCCAGAATTTCTCCCGCAATCGGAACGGCCGTCGCGCTGCCCGCGCCGCCGTTCTCGGCGAGGACGCAGATGACGAGATCCGGATCATTTCCGCCCGAGTATCCCACAAACCAGGAGTGGGTCCCGAGGCTTCCGTCCGCCTTCGTGTACTCCGCGGAGCCCGTCTTTCCCGCGACCTCGTATCCCCGGTCCGACAGGGCCCGGGCCGATCCGTCCGTCACGACGGCAGCCAGCAGCGTCTTTAAGGCGGCCGCCTCGGAGCCCGTGATGAGCTGCGTGTAGCGCCTCGGCCTCGTCTTTTTGATGACTCTGCCGGCCCCGTTTTCCACGCGGTCGATGAGGTAGGGCTTCATGACGGCGCCGTCGTTGGCTATGGCCGACATGATGAGTGCCATGTGGTAGGGCGTCACGAGGGTCTTACCCTGCCCGAAGGCGGTCTGCACGAGCTCCTGTCCCCCCGACTCGCCGGTCAGGGACCAGCGGCTCTTTGAGGTATTGAGGGGCGAGTAGATCTCTTTGTTAAAGAGCAGGCTCTCCGCCGTGCTCGTAAGGCGGGAGGCCCCCAGGTCGAGACCGATCTGCGAAAAGGCCGTGTTGCAGCTGTGCGCGAAGGCGGAGATGTAATCCTCCTCCCCGTGCTCGGCCCCCTCAAAGCAGTGCACTGTCGTGTTCCCGATCTCAAATGCGCCGGTGCAGTTGTAGCTGAAATTCGTGAAGGTGTGGTATTTACGGAAATAGGCCAGGGACGTCACGATCTTGAAGGTCGACCCCGGCGGGTAGAGCCCCTGGGTTGCCCGGTTCAGCAGCTGGGAGCTCGAGGAATCCGAGATCATGGCGTCCCACTCCTCCGCCAGGCGGTTCGGATCGAAATCGGGCTTTGCGGTCATGGCGAGAATCGCGCCCGTCTTCGGATTCATGACGATCACGGCGCCCTGATAATCCCCGAGCGCGCTGTAGGCCGCGTCCTGAAGGCGGGAGTCCAGCGTCGAGATGACCGTGTCCCCCGGGTTCTTCCGCCCCCTGAAATCGTTGATGATCTCGTCGATGATATTCGCGTGCGAGGTGAGCAGCTGGAAGTTGGCTGTCGCCTCGATGCCGCTCTTTCCGTGGGTGGCGAATCCGACGGTGTGGGCGTACTCACTCCCGTAGGGGTAGACCCGGGTCTCATTGCCCTCGGAATCCGTCTCCGTCTTCGCGAGGACCGCGCCGTCTCTCGAGCGGATCTCGCCGCGGACGACGTAGTCGGCCAGGGCGCTCTGGCGCCGGTTGTAGGGGCTGTTTAAAATGCTGTCCTTCAGCTTCAGATTAAAATAGACGATCTGCCCCGCGAGCAGAAGAAAGAGGACAAAAAAGACGCAGGAAATAAACAGGTAGGGACCTCTCCCGCCGGCCCTTCCGCGGCCGGACCGCAAAGAGCCGCGCCCGTATTCCTCATCCTCCCCGGAATCGTCATAGGAATCGTCACGGGAACCGTCGTCATATGCGTCATCCTCGTAAGCGGGATCCGCCCCGAAGACGTCATCCGCGTAGGCGGGATCCGCCCCGTAGATGTCATCCTCGTAGCCGGGATCCGCCTCATAGACGTCATCCGCGTAAGCGGGATCCGTGTCCGGCTCATCCGTCACGCGCCTCGCGACGCCCTTTCCGTTCAGGATTCTCCGCACGTCCCTGCCGATCTCCTTCTCCGTATCCTGTTCTCCGTTTCGTCTTCTTATCACTCGTTCTGTAACCTCATAGCCTCAAGGTCCTCCTCGTCCTCCCTCAGGAGGTAGAGACCCTGGATGATCGCCAGCATGATGATCGTGCTCATCACGGAGCTTCCGCCGTAGCTCACGAGGGGAAGCGTGATGCCCGTCATCGGAATCAGCTTGGTGACGCCTCCGACCGTCAGAAAGACCTGGAAGGCGTACTCGGTGCCGAGTCCGATGGCGATGAGACGGTAGAACCGCTTCCGGATCCGCATGGAGAGACTCACGATGAGGAGATACATGCTCATGCAGACCAGGATGAGACAGATGGCAAAGAGCCCTCCGAACTCCTCGCAGATCGCCGCGAAGATGAAATCCTTGGTGGCGACGGGGATCGTCTCCGGCTTTCCCTGAAAGAGGCCCGTCCCGAACCAGCCGCCCGCGCCGATGGCAAAAAGTCCCTGCGCGATCTGATAGCCGGAGGTGTCGTAGACCGCGAAGGGGTCCCGCCAGGCGACGACGCGCTGCCGCACGTGTCCGAAGAGATAATACGCCGCGACCGCGGCCAGAGATCCGCCGAAAAGGCCCGCCAGGGGATAGAGCGGCCGCCGCGTCGCCACATAGACGACCACTACAGTGGTGATGAAAAAGACGAGCGCCGTTCCCAGGTCCGTGGAGAGCACGAGGATCACGACGTGAAGCGCCGCGACCGCGGATGCCGTGACCACGCTCTTAAAGGAGACGTCCCGAGCGAGCTTCGACGCGAGGAAGAACACCAGGGTAATCTTCACGAGCTCGGAGAACTGGATGGTGATGCCTCCGATGGAGATAGACAGCTTTGCGCCGCCGCTGATTCTGGCGAGCGCGAACACGACCATGAGCGCCGCGATGCCGAGTACCGCGTAGAGCCAGGTGAGCCTCTGCAGGATCCGGAGCTTCCGGATGATCACGGGGATCAGAAAGGCGGCGATGGTCGCGGCAGCGGCGATCAGGAACTGCTTTAAGGCCTGCCCGACATTCAGCCTCGCGATGATGATGAAGCCGACGGCCAGCAGCATCAGCATGTTGTTGACGAGAAGGAGCGAGCACCTGGGATAGATGAGCCTGTAGCAGATCAGGGTCACCGCGAAGTAGATCAGGATGCCCGCCATGAGGACGAGGATCATGAGATCCCGGCTGTACGCGAAAATGATCAGGTAGCCGAGCACCGCGATATAGAAGAGCTCCCTGATCTGGCTTCGCAGAATCCTCTGTTTCGCCTCCGGGTTTTTGTGCACAAGATAGGTGTAGTCCTTTACCGCGTAGAGGAAGAACAGAAGAAGAAATATGTACTTTGTGAGCTGAACGATGACATTCATATCCCGTTACTCGACGCCCCTCATAAAATGCCCTCTCGTAGAGGCTCCCGGTATCTCCCCGGATCCCCCGCGGAGCGCCCCGTGCGCGGCGCGGAGAATGACTGCTGTCTCCTCCCCGCTCTCCAGAGTAAAGGAGAGGCGGAAGCCGTCGAAGCCCATGGAAAGGAGCGGCTTCATTTCCTTAAGAAGGGAAAGCGGCACGCTGTTATAAATGACATTATAACAGAAAACACACTCGCTTTTTACCTTGAATTTGACGCCCATCCGGTCGGTGAGCTCATTTATCGCGTTCCGTCTGCTGCAGCCGGCCGTGTTCTTTTCCAGGCACTGCGCCGAGACCATGAGCGGAAGACGCCCGTAGATGACGCATTCGCTGCCCCGGCTGTCCCTTTGGAAGAGCTCCTTTTTTGTGAGCTCAAAGGGCGCCGTGAAGGCGGATATGCCCTGGTCCCGGAAGAAGCGGACCGCCTCGTCGTTGAAGGTGTACATGCCGGCATCAAGCCGCGCAGCGCGCCCGAGTCCGGCGTCAAGGAGCCGGCGGAGGCTTCCCATGGCCCGGACCAGGTACCCCTTAAGCCCCGCAGCGGAAAGCGTATCCCAGGCCTCAATCAGAGCGCGCGCGTCCGCGCCTGCCCGCTCCGCCATGGGGAGGGCGATGTGCAGATCGCCGCAGACGGGGGCGCACCTTTTAAGAAGCCGCACGGCCTCCTTCACGGGATCGGCAGCGGCGCAGATCATCGCGCTCTCGAGGTAGATCCTATCAGCCATATGTGAAGAAAGAGTGGCTTCCAGCTGTTCTTTTGTGGAAATGAGCACGCTGAGACGGGGCATTTCCCTTTCTGCTTCGGCAGCGGTCCCGCCGGTCATCTCCTCTGCCGCCCTTCCGGCCGCCTCCCATTCCGGGGCTGTGCGCAGGGATCCGGCAAGAATCGTCTCCGCGAGACGGGCGAGCGCGTCGCGCCGGAGCGCGTTAAGAGCGCTCATGGGGACGAAGCTGTTCTCATCCGTGTCAACCGTGACGGAATCGATCCGGAAATCCGTGCCGCCCGCCTTCTTCATCTGCTCTTCTATCCGGTCCGCCGTGAGCGGCTGCTTTCTGGCGGCCTCCGGTGCGTCACCCGCTGCCGCCGCGTAGAAATCGCCGCTTTGCGCCACTGCTTCCATGGGTCTTCCCCGCCGCACGGTCACGTGGAGGGAGGCCGGAAGACACAGCTCCTCCGTCATGAAGCGCCCGTGCATCTTTTCGTAGAGCCGGTGCCTCGTCTCCGTCTCCTCCCGCGTCAGCTCGTGCTTTACGGGGGCCATCATCTCCGGCCCGTTATGGCGGTGGAAATATCCGTCCGTGAATCCCGTGCGGTTATAGAGATCATAGAGCATCTGCCGGTCCTCTCGGCTCACACGGTAAGACGAGAGCGTCCGGTCGCCCGAGGCATACAGGTCGGCGATCATGTCCAGGTACTTTCTGTACACGGATACGACGCCCGCCGCGTACTCCGGCTTCTTCATGCGCCCCTCGATCTTCAGGGAGTCCATGCCGGAGAGCACAAATTCGGGAAGAAGATCGATGGTATTCAGGTCCTTGGGACTTAAGTGATGCCTGGCCGCCGGCTCGTCAAGAATGGAGGTGCTGCCGTCGAAGGCGGTTTTCCCCTTAATATTCAGCAGGCGGCAGGGCTGGGCGCACCTGCCCCGGTTCCCGCTTCTTCCTCCGAGCAGGCTCGAGTAGAGACACTGCCCCGAGTAGCAGTAACAGAGCGCGCCGTGGACGAAGATCTCAACCTCGAGGCCGCTCTCCCGCTTCAGCGCGCGAAGCTCGGGCAGGGAGAGCTCTCTTGCGGGAACGATTCTCCTGATGCCCCACCTGCCGGCCAGGACCGCGGCGTCCGCGTCCGTGACGGTCATCTGCGTGCTCGCGTGGAGCGGAAGATCCGGAAAATGCTCCCTGAGGAAGGCGAGAACCCCGAAATCCTGCACAAGGACCGCGTCCACGCCCCGCACGTAATAGGGAAGAAGGTAGCTGTACAGCTCTCCCATCTCGCTGTTTTTGAGAAGGGTATTTACGGTCATATAAACCCTGACGCCGCGCAGATGCGCGTAGTCAATCGCCTCAAGCATCGCGTCCTCGCCGGGATTGTCCGCGTAGGCGCGGGCCCCGAAGCGTTGTCCGCCCACATAGACGGCGTCGGCCCCCGCGCGGATGACGGCCCGGAGGCCCTCCGCGGAGCCGGCCGGGGCGAGAAGCTCGGGGAGACGGAATGAATCGGTATGTTTCATGGCTGCATTTGTCCTCTTTAGATAGTGTGTCTGCCGGATCCGGCGCATTTTATGCGGAAAGGGGCGATCACCTGCCGGTAATCGCCCCGAATATTCTAATGGATCAGTGTCTGCGGTGGCCGCCGTTCTGGTTCCCCGATCTCGTGCCGGAACCGGCATTGGCGGGGCCCTGCTCCATCTGGATCTGAAGCTCTACGAGCTCCTGCTTCAGCTGATAGGTCTCCGTGTCCTTAAGCCGCAGCTCCTCCTCCAGCTCCTCCGCCCTCTTTTTGGCCTTGAAGTAGTCGTCGATCGCGTTAAGCGTAATGGCGGTACTTTTCATCTCGGATGACATCCTGCGCCAGTTCGGAAGCGACTGGAGCTCCTGCTGCTTGTGATTCATATAGGAAGCAACCTTCTCCAGATACTCGGAAGTCTCATATCCGCTGAGCGTGATGACTTTGCCTCCGATCAGCACCTGAACTGAATTTTTCTCTGCCATGGAATCCTCCGGGTTGATATATAATCATCATACGACGTAAAAAGTGTAAGCGCTGCCGTCCGGCTTGTCAAGACAAAGCGGGCGAAAGAAAGGGTCAGTCCTTTTGCGGCTCAGCCCTCCGCGGGCGGGTCATATCCCAGGTGCTCGTAGGCGGCGTCCGTCACCACCCTGCCCCGAGGCGTCCGCGTAAGGAAGCCGGTCTTAAGGAGGTAGGGCTCGTAGACGTCCTCGATCGTGCCGGAGTCCTCTCCGATGGACGAAGCCAGCGTCTCGAGTCCGACGGGGCCTCCGCCGAACTTGAGAATCATGGTTTCGAGAATGGTGCGGTCCAGCTTCTCGAGCCCGAACTGATCCACTTCGAGAAGGTCGAGCGCGTCGGAGGCGACCCTCTCCGTGATGACGCCGTCGTAGCGCACCATGGCGAAGTCGCGCACCCTCTTCAGCAGGCGGTTCGCGAGCCTGGGCGTGCCGCGCGACCTCCTCGCAAGCTCGACGGCTCCCCGCTCATCGATCTCCACCTTCAGCCGGCCAGCGGTCCTAAGGATGATCTCCCGCAGCTCGTCGACGGAATAATATTCGAGATGGCCGATCACGCCGAACCGGTCCCGGAGGGGCGCGGTCAGCATGCCGGGCCTCGTCGTCGCGCCGACCAGGGTAAAGCGGGGAAGATCCAGCCGGATCGAGCGCGCCGTCTGCCCCTTTCCGATCACGATGTCGATCGCGTAGTCCTCCATGGCCGGATAGAGCACCTCCTCCACCTGCCGGTTCAGCCGGTGGATCTCATCCACGAAGAGAATGTCCCCCTGCTGCAGATTATTGAGGATCGCCGCGATCTCTCCCGGCTTCTCTATGGCCGGGCCGCTCGTGACCCGGAGGCTGCTGCCCATCTCGTTGGCGATGATCCCCGCGAGCGTGGTCTTTCCCAGCCCGGGAGGCCCGTAAAAAAGCACGTGATCGAGCGCGTCCCCCCGCATCTTGGCGGCCTCGATGTAAACGCGCAGATTCTCCTTGGTCTTCTTCTGACCGATATATTCTTCCAGAGACCGGGGGCGGATGCCGTCCGAGGCCATGAGCCTGTCCTCGCGCGTCTCCGATGTGCCGGTTACGATCTGTCTTGCCATTTAGCGTATCTCCGATCTGACTTGAAAATGTGCCCCGGTCAGAACAGTTCCTTCAGAGCTGCCTTTATGACGTCCTCGGTATCCGCGCCGGTGAGATCCGCGGAGACCTTTTTGACGGCCCTGGCTGCCTCTGCCCCGGTGTATCCCAGCGCCTGAAGCGCGAGAACGGCCTCCGACTGGGGACTGCCCGCCGCCTGCGCGGCAGCGGCCTCGGTGCGGGCGGCTTTCTTCTCGAAGGCATCTTCAAGATCCAGCTTATCTCTCAGCTCGATGATCACCTTCTGGGCGGTCTTTTTGCCGATGCCGGGCGCCCTGGCGATCCCGGCTGCGTCCTCGCCCAGCACGGCGAAGCGCAGGTCGTCCGCGTCCATGACCGTGAGGATTCCCAGTGCCCCCTTGGGTCCGATGCCGCTCACGCCGATGAGCAGGCGGAAAACCTCCAGATCGTCCCGGGTGAGAAAGCCGAACAGCTGCATCGCGTCCTCCCTCACGGAAAAATGCGTGTGCAGCTTCACCTCCTCCCCGATCCGCAGCTGCTGCGCCGCCGATCCGGGGATAAAGACCCGGTAGCCGATGCCGTTGTTGTCGATGACGGCGCTGTCACTGCCGATTTCCTCGACGGTCCCCTTGATATATGCGTACATAAACGGTTCTTCTCCAGATGTTCATTGCGGTCACTGATGTGAAGCGTACCAATTATAACACCTGCGGTCAAGCCGGTCATCCCTTTCCGCCGGACTTGTGCTATACTGACCGCAGACAGGAAGGAACAGTCCATATGATCAGACAGGAAAAACAGCTCTATACGAAACAGCCGTATTATGAACACTGCATCGCCCCCTTTTTCGGGGAGGGGGACGCGGTTCTGGACATCACGGCCTCAGGCCGGTACTGGAGAACCAGCCAGCTGAAATCCGTGACCGTCATATCGGGCGGACAGGACGAGGCGGTGAAAACGGTCTGGCTGTCGGAGAAGGAGGCGGATGAGTACGACATGCTCGCCGCTCTGAATGAAAAGCTGGATGAGGCCCGAAGGATCATCACCTACAACGGCTCATCCTTTGATCTCCCCCATCTCCGCAGAAAATACGCCGCCTACGGGCTGCAGGACCCCTTTCTGCCCTCGAAGCAGTACGCGGACCTCTTCCGCGAGTACGCGGACATCGTCCGGATCCTGGGGATTCCGTCGAGAAAGCTCGGGGATCTCAGCCGGTTTATTTTAAGAGAAGCCGCCTTCCCGCTTTCGGATGAAAATGAGAATCAAAAACCGTGCTTTCAGACGGATGACGCGGAGCGGGCCCTCCTCATCCTGGGCCTTAAGAGCTGTCTGGAGCTCCTCGGCGGAGCGTATCGGGACTTTGAAGCCGGGCTGGCGGACCGGTCCTTCGGAGCCGGAGAGATGTCTGCCGGACCGGCGGCGCGGGAGCTCCTCGTCCTGACGCTCAGGTCCGGGCGCGATCTGCCCGTCCTCTGCTCCTTCCGGGACGGGGATTATCACGTCCGCTTCGAGCGCTCCTCCATGCGGATCGGCATACCCGTAAGAGACGGCATGATCCGGATCTACCACACGGATATCGGCAATTACGAGTATCTTCCGGAGGAGGGATGCGCGGTTCACCGCTCTCTTGCGCAGTATGTCGACCCCTCGAGAAAGGAGAAGGCTTCGCGGGAGACCTGTTTCCATCTCGCGCCGTGTACGGAGGAGCTGCTGCGGGATCCGGCGCGCACGGAGAGCG
>CAYLHR010000006.1:32497-34068 GCA_964383335.1 uncultured Lachnospiraceae bacterium | reverse complement strand
GGTATCGCGGCTGATCAAGCGGAGAACCGTGGCCAACGAGGCGTGCGACGCCGGCAGGGTGGCCGTGAACGGAAAGACCGCGAAGGCATCTCAGGAAGTAAAGACGGGTGATATTGTAGAGATTCATCTCGGAGAGAAGACGGTAAAGGTGGAGGTGCTTCAGATCGTCGATACCACAAAGAAGGAACTTGCATCCGACATGTATCGGTATATATGAAAAGACGCCGGAAGGCGTCTTTTTTTGTCGAACGGAAGGGGCGGGCCGGCAGGATCAGTCCGTGTTTAAAGTTATGGAAACATGGTTGTGCGGTATGTGAAACCGTATATTTGGATACGCAATAAACACAATTGGAGAAAAAATAGCAGAAAATAAAAGCTGATTCAGAGGGAAAACCAACGAAAGGTAAGATAATTTAGAAAAATCAATCAACGAAACGCGCGTTTTGTGGTATGATATACAGAGGAGTCTGAGAAAACAGACGCCGCGGGGGAAGGTCACCCGACTCTCTCCTCCGCAGATCGGAGCGGGATATGAATGAAGAAAGAATTGCTGTACTGATGGATACCGGGGGAGATCTTCCCGCGGATCTCTGTGCCAGAGAGGGAATTGAGATTCTGCCGCTTCATGTGATTTATCCGGAGAAGGACTATCTGGACGGGCTGAATATCAATCCCATGATGGTCTATGACAGATTTCCGGACGAGATCCCTTCCACATCGACGCCGTCGATCCAGGAGGTCCTGGATAAATTCCGGGAGATCGCGGACAAAGGCTACAACAAGCTGATCGTCATCACGATCTCCAGCGCCCTCAGCAGCACAGGCCACACGGTCTCCATCGCGGCGCGGGACTACCCCGATCTGGAGATTCATGTGTTCGACACGAGGAATATCTCCTTCGGAAGCGGCATCTTCGCGCTCTGGGCGGCGCGGAGGATCCGGGAGGGCGTATCCTTCCGGGATCTGGTGGACCAGCTTTACGCGAAGCGCGGGGCATCCAGGCAGTTCTTCTATATGGACACGCTCAAATATCTTCGCCACGGCGGCCGGATCGGGCGCGTCGCTTCCTTTATCGGGGAGGCACTTCACCTGAAGCCGATCATATCCTGCGATCCGGACGGCGTCTATTATACGGTTGCCAAGATCAGGGGCGCCGCTCTCGGGAGACGCAGGCTGCTCGAGGAGGTGGAGCGCGTCGCCGGAGACAAGCGCTGCTGGATTATCGTGGGTGAGGGCGCGGCGCATGAGGAGGCCATGAAGATGAAGGATGCCCTGATCAGGCGCCTGCCCAATATGGAGTATCTTTTTGACAAGCAGATTAACGCGACTCTCGCCATCAATACGGGCCCCGGCCTTGTGGGCGTCATGGTGTTCGTGGAGCCGTGAAGCGGATATTACCTAAGAGCCAGCCCGCCGGAGGGCTGGTTTATCAATTTTCGGAAATGAGGAGGACATTTATAGAAATTGGAGGTACATAATGAAAAATTATAAAATTGCAATTGTAGGTGCAACAGGCCTTGTTGGAAGAACTGTTATAAAAGTTTTAGAAGAAAAAAAATTGCCAATTAAAG
>CAYLHR010000006.1:22852-32487 GCA_964383335.1 uncultured Lachnospiraceae bacterium | reverse complement strand
ATATGTGGACCAGAAGGGAAGTTAAGGAAAACGGGAGAACCGGGATGAACCGGAATTACTGGAAGACGGTTCTCGTGAGCCTGATCACGGGCCTGCTTCTTTCGGGCGGCGCCGCGGGCGCGTCCTCAGGCGGAATCGGGCAGAGAGTGACCTATTACGCGCACGGCGCGCAGTCCCATGGCGGAGGACCGGCCGCGGACCCAGGAAATGCGGCATCGTCTCTCCCCGCCGGCGCGCTCATCGGCCTTGCGCTGTTCCTTACGCTGGTCATCCTGGCCGCGGCAGCGGCCGCCATTGCCTTCTCCGCCTTTGTGGTCAATCCCATCGAGGTGGGGGCCAGACGGTTTTTCGTTCAGAACCTCAGCCGGCCGGCTGAGATCCGGGAAATGGGCCGCGCGTTTGACCGCGGCTACATGAACGCAGTGAAGGTCATGTTCTTCAGGGATCTGTACACGGTGCTCTGGTGCCTCCTCTTCATTATTCCCGGCATCGTCAAATCCTACGAATACCGCATGATCCCGTATCTTCTGACCGAGTATCCGGAGATGCCGCGCGGGGAGGCCTTCGCAAGAAGCCGGGCCCTCATGAACGGACAGAAGTGGAAGACCTTTGTCCTTGATCTCTCCTTTATCGGCTGGGATATTCTGTCGCTTATGTCACTGGGACTTCTGGGCCTATTCTATGTGGGACCCTATAAGAACATGACGGATGCCGCGCTCTATGAAGCGCTTTCACTCGGCACCGCGGCCGGAGAGGGAGGTGAGCGGACCGGCATCTGATCCGCTTATTCCCGCGGGAGCAGGAGCCGGATCATGGCGGCCGCATTTTCATAGGCGGTACCTCCCTTGACGAAGGCGGCGACCGGATCGGCACAGGCCGCGCAGGCTGCCCACTTCCCGGAGCCCGAGAGGGAGATTCCGTAGGGCAGAACATCGCCGGCGCCGGCGCCGGGATCATCCGTGCCGGCTTCTCCCTCCACATCCGCCCATCCCGCCGTCCTCATGACGGCGTCCCCGTATCCCGCGATTTCAGACTCGTCCATCACGTCGGTAAGCGGAACAAAATAGCCGCCCGCCGCGAAGCGGGTGAAGACATCCGCGGGCGCGATGATGCAGTCGATCTCGTGGGCGGCGGTCATGACGCCGAGTCTGGCCAGATCGCCTGAATCGGAGGAGACGTAATTGGTCTGAAAGAGAATCTGATCCGTGGGATCGTCCGCGTCCAGCGCCTCACCCAGCTCCTCCGTGAGCGCCCGGATTCCCTCCTCCTCGGCGGCGGAGTCAAATACCGCGACCTGGAGCACGTGAACCGGCTGCGGCCGGAAATACGTATACAGAAAATAAATGACGAAGAGGGCCCCGGCTGATATAAGTACGGTCGGAAGCAGGTAGTAGTCTTTAAAATACTGCAGCTTTCCGGCAGGTGACATTTCTTTTAGGTGTTTTTTGTTCGATTCCCGGAATTCATTCATGATATCTTTGCTTTTCCCCTCATTTTCTTGAAGTGGAGTCTGTTTTATTCTATGATGCGGATAAAGGGATTGCAAGCGCGGTTCCGAATCTTTTTGTGACAGCTGTAAGGAGTGTGCGATGAACGGTTTTTTTAGTCAGGACGGCCCGCTTATGACCGGCATGAATACGCTGACGGCGGTCGTGGAGCTGAATATCCTGGTCCTTCTGTGTTCTCTTCCGATTGTGACCGCCGGGGCCTCCTTCGCGGCCATGCACTATGTGATCATGCAGCTTCGGGAGGGAACGGAGGGAAGAATCTCCCGGACTTTTTTCAGGCAGTTCCGCGCGAATCTGAGAACGGCCGTGCCCATCTGGCTGATCCTGCTGGTGCTTTTCGTTTTCTGCGCCGTTGATTACCGCATTGTCGTGCAGACGGAGGAGATCCCGGATGCCTTTCTTGTGCCGATCTGCCTTCTCGGCCTCCTTGGCGCCTCCGTCGCCGTGTACGCCTTTCCCCTGACCGCGAAGTTTGAGAACACGGTGCGCGCCACTTTGCGAAATGCGGCCATTCTCGCAGTCGCCCATCTGCCCGGAACCGTCGGCATGCTCCTCATTCACGCCGCCTGTCTGCTCCTCTTCACGATGGTTCCCCCGCTTCTGCCCCTGCTCTTTCTGTCGGGCATTTCACTTCCCGCGTATCTGAGCTCCCGTATCTACTGGCCGGTGCTGAAAAAGCTGATCCCGGAGGAGGATGCCTGAGTATCCCTGCCGCGCGGTGACTTCTTCAGACGTCACAAAAACTTCACAAAAAGAATTAACACTCACCTATTGACAGTGCTAACAGCCCGTGGTATAACTGGATACATCGAAGGGAACATCCCTAAATCACAGAATACGGATGAGCGAAATCCCCTCGTTGATATACAGGATCAAAAGGAAGCAGCCGCGGCACCGTGCGCGGCCGACAGATAAAAAGGAGGCGTAAGACCATGTTAGTACCGAGCTTGTTTACAGACAATTTTGTGAATGATTTCTTCAATGACGCGTTCGACCGCACACCGGCCATGTTCAAGGCATCCGGAAGCACAATGATGAGCGCCGATATCAAGGAGTACAAGGATCACTATGAACTGGGACTTGAGCTTCCGGGATATAAGAAGGAGGATGTGACGGCCTCCCTCAAGGACGGCTATCTCACAATTGAGGCAAAGCGCGAAACCGACAGCAATGCGGGTGATGACGGCGGCAGATACATCCGCCGCGAGAGATTTGTCGGCACCCTGACGAGATCCTTCTACGTCGGCGAGGACGTGAAGCAGGAGGATATCAAGGCCAGATTCGACAACGGCGTCCTGGACATCAATGTCCCGAAGGTCCAGTACGTGCCGGAGGTTGAGACGGCCAGGAACATCACGATCGAGTGATGCGGACGGAGCTGTGAATGACAGAAAAAAGGACTGCGTTAAAGCAGCCCTTTTTCTTTTTCCTTTTTTTCGTTCTCGATCTCCCAGTGTATCAGGAAGGTGAGCGCGGCGCGGAGAACGATGATGGCTCCCAGGATGCCCAGCTCCGACCACTCCCGGACGACGACCGTCCGCAGCACCTCGCCGCCCATCTTGAATTCGAGCGCGAGGGCGATTCCCTGCGCGAGATCGAGGCGGATGTCATCGCGGTCCCGCTTCAGCCATCGGATGAAGCATACGACGGCGGAGGATACGAGGACGACGATGCCCGCGAATTCCAGTCCGACGGTGCAGATCTGCACGATGTAGAGAAGAATTTCCTCCAGTAGCTCAATAAAAGCGGACATGTGATACCTCCTTATACCGTGATGATCCGGGATTCGAAGGGAGCGAGTTCCACGTCGAAGTGCCGTCCCTGATAGTCCGCCTTAATCCGGGCGGGGCTGTCCGCGATATTGAAGGCGGCCAGCACGGTCTCTCCCTCGAATTCCCGGGCGTAGAGAAGCTGCTCATTTCCTTCCTTCACATTTGTATAGGACCCGTACTGCAGCGCCTTCGAGGCCTTCCGGAAGGCGGCGAGATTCGCGATATGCTCCATGAGATCCGCGTCTCCGGCTTCGGCCGCCTCCTTCGTCATGGGCTTCCGGAGGGGATAATCCGCCTCTTTTCCGCTGCCCTTAGCGCCCTCCATGCCCCACTCGCTTCCGTAATAGACGGAGGGAATGCCGGGCATGGTGAGCAGCATGGTGTAGAGCGGCTTCAGATGCCTCTTATCCTGCAGCTGGGAGGCGATGCGCGTCTGGTCGTGATTGTCCAGGAAATTGTAAAGATATTTTCCCTTATACATGCCCCACTCGGGGTTGGTCTGGCGGTTGATCCCGTAGGAGATCTCAAAGAGGTTGTGTGAATTGCAGGAGGAGTACATGCCCTTCCAGCACTCGTAATTGGTGATCGAATCGAGCTGGTCCGGCTGCATGGCCTGGCAGTTCGCGCAGTTCATGAACTCGCCCATGAGCCAGAAATCCGCCTTTCTTCCCTTGCAGTAACGGTTGAGATCCCGGAAAAGCTCCGGATCGAGAACATCCGCCGTATCGAGGCGCAGCCCGTCAATGTCATAGTCGTCGATCCAGCTTCCGACCGCGGACAGAATATAGTTCCGGACATCCGGATTACCCAGATTCAGGCGGACGAGATTCCAGTCCCCGCCCCAGTTCTCATAGGTCGCCGGGTCTCCGAGCGGGTTGCCGTCCCTGAACTGCAGGTTCCGGAACCACCACCTGTAAGGTGATCCGTCTCTGTTGGCCAGGACATCCCGGTAGAGCGGACAGCGGCGGCCGACGTGGCCGAAGACGCCGTCCAGCACGATGCGGATGCCCCGCTCATGCAGCGCGGAGAAGACCCTCTGAAAGTCCTCCTTTGTCCCGAGACGGCGGTCAGGCGTGAAGTAGTCGATGGTGTCGTAGCCGTGCATGGCGGATTCGAATATGGGTCCGATGTAAAGCGCGCCGGCGCCGAGGGATTCCAGATGAGGGATCCAGTCGAGAAGCTGCAGAATCCGGCTTCCCTCCGATGCCTCGCCCTCGTTGTCCTTCGGAGCGTCAAAGGCCCCCAGCGGATAAATATGATAGAACATCACTTCGTTGAACCAGCTCATTTTGCGTCGCGTCCCCCCTCAATCAGTTTCCGTAACAGTGACGGCGGAGGTCACGGTGCTGACCGTGACGGTACCTGTTACTGTCATTATATAGTCGTTCCGGCGGGAAAGCAAACGGCAAAGCGGAGCGGTTACTCCCTGCCGGAGATGACGTCGAGAAACTGCTCGCCGTAGAGCGCCGAGTTGACGGGACCCACGCCGGAGATATCCCGGAACTGATCCATATCGGCCGGCCTGCGGAGGCACATCTCATAGATCGCCCTGTTCGAAAAGACGGTAAATGCGGAAACCCGGTTCTCCGCCGCAACGGCGGCTCTTTTTGTGCGGAGCCGGTCGAACAGCGCCGCTTCGCCGTCCGTATGCAGCATGCCGCGGTACTCGTCCGCCGTGAGAGAGGAGCGCTTCAGAAAGCGCATCGGCATGAGAATGCTCTTCAGGTATTTTTCCGCGCGGACGCCGGTTTCCTCCTCGCGCTTCATGAGTTCGCTGATATGAATCGTCATCATGCGGCAGAGCGGCTCTTCCTCCAGAATCAGCAGAAAATGCGCCGTAAGAAACGGATCGACGAGATCCTGCGCCCTGTCATTGAAGAGATCCATGAGAATCTCGGGGATATATCCCGCGTCAAAGCGGCTGAACCGCCGGCCGGGCTGCTTGAGAACGGTTCCTGATTCGGGATCGGGGTAAAGCACCGCGTCCTCCTCCCCGTTCCCCAGAATCAGATAGGCGGAGGCCTCCGGCCGGAGCTTTCTGAGGAGCCAGTTTGAGATGCGGATGGCAAAGACAGTCTGTTCTTTCATTGTGCTCATATCATGCTCTCCTTTGCTGCTGAACATATGTGACCGGGTTTTGAGAGACAATGCAAAGCATAATGGATTAAGGCGCCGGGTTCAAGCGGCCGGAAAAACGGAGAGCGGGGGAAAATGTGAAGCTTTCGGACCCGAAATAAAAGGATCCCGCTGAAAAGAGGCGGAATCCGCGGCGGATCTTCCGGTTCCCGGAGAAGATCCTTTTAAATACAGCACGTTTCACAAAATTTCGGAAAATATTTTGTGGCTAATGCGAATTGCGGGACGGGGGAAGTCTGTGTATACTGACCGGACAAACACGAGAGGAAGACGCTGCGAGGTGAAAGCGGATGAAAAGACAGGTGATCGCGCTTATGGACAGCGACGAATCCTATGCGGTGCGCTTTATGGATTATGTCAATCACAGGAAGAATACCCCGTTTGAAGTGCGCGCGTTTACGGATTACGGGCAGATGAAGCAGTGGATCTCCGAGCACTATGCGGAGATTCTGCTCATCAGTGAGGATGATTTCAGGAAGGAGGACCGCGAGATCGCGGGCCGGGCGGGCGTGACCGTGCGCCTGACCGGGGGACCCGGGGGATCCGGGGATCAGGAGCCCTGTATCTGCAAGTACCAGGCGGCATCCGCGGTCCTTAAAGAAGCGGCCGTGATATTCAGCGCGGGGGCGCACGCGGAGCCGGAGGGCTCAGCCGGCATTCTGAAGCCGCGCACCAAAGTGGCAGGCGTGTTCTCGCCTGTCGGAAGGTGCGGAAAGACTATGTTTTCACTTGCTCTCGCCGCGCTTCTGTCCGAAACAAAGCCGGCGCTTTATCTCAACTTTGAGAGCTGTCCGGCCCTTCCGGAGGAGCTGACGGAGGGAGCGGAGTATGATTTCGGCGATATTCTGTATTATCTCCGCCAGAACAGCGGCGGACTCGGAGCCAGAATGACCGCCGCCGCGTCGGAGCGGAGCGGGATCTGCCTGATCGCCCCGGGACCTTCACCGGGAGAGCTGGGCGGTGTCAGTTCGGCGGAGTGGGAGCGGCTGTTCCGCGTCCTCCGAAATGAAACCCACTACGAGGCCGTAGTCGCGGATCTCGGTGACCTTCCTTTTATCCGGCCTGAGATCCTTGAGGAGTGCGATGAAATCTATATGCCCGCGGCGGAGGATGAGATATCCGGGAGGAAGATGCGCCTCTTTCTTGAGCGCGGCCCGGACAGGGATGCTCTTTTCGGGGAGCGCATTCACCGGCTCCGTTTTCCGCGGACGGAAGAGAACCGCTGCGCGCCCGGCTTTATGAGGCGCCTGCGCGGAAGTGTCTACACGCGGGCGGCCGCCGAGTGCGTCAGGGAGGACGGGCTCTGATCAGTCTCTCTTTTTTCTGTTTTTGCCGAAGAAGAGGGAATTCTGCTTCTCGTGCCCTTCCTTCAGTATATTGAGCGCCTTGTCAGAGGATACGGGGTGCAGCACGTCATTGATTTCGTTCTGCTCGGTGACGATCCGGCCGGCGGACTCCAGGGCATCGAGCTGCTCCAGAAGATTCTCCCGGCGCATTTTCTTATAATTGTTTTTCATGATTCAGCTTCCGATCTATCTATAAAAAGAAAAGATCCCAGCCGCAGCGGTTGAGATCTTGTATGTCAGGGTATATGCGGAACGGAGTTTTTGTCCGCCGCCTTTATAAGGTAACATTCCGGGAATGTTACGTCAACCTTTTTTTTGGATATTCCGGGAAACGCGGAAGCGGCTCCTGCGTATGAGATCAGCCGGCATCAAGACTCGCCGCGGACAGTACGGGAAGGGATACCCGGAGATAGCGGGTTATATGACAGCCTGAATCCGCGGACCCGAGCAGGAAAAACCGGCGGCTGACCGGACCGGGGGATCCGGTATCATCCCAGGTTGTGTCGACATAATACCACTTACCCCTTATGCGGACGTAGTTCAGCAGATGGTTTACTCCGTTTACGGTTCCGCCCACACAGATGCATGTCACGCCCAGCTCATCGCAGAGCAGCTTGTAGGTTCTGGCGTAGCCCGCGCAGACGGCCTTCTTTTTTAACAGAACGCCGTAGACGGTCTGGTCGTATTTTGAGTCGCCGTAGGCGCAGTTCTTTATGATATAGTCGTGTATGATGCCTGCCTTTTCCGCCGCACTCTTTCCGCGGCAGGCCTTTCTCAGCCTGCGGACCGTGCGCTTCAGACGGGATTTCAGCCGGCTCCGCGAGCGGACGGCGTTCTTCCAGTTCTGTCTCATGGAGAAGGTGATCCGGTACTTTCCCTTTTTCATGCGGGTGACCGTCACCCTGGCGCCCCGGATCCAGTAGAGCCGGGGGTTGTCATTTATGAGGCAGGACAGGACTTCCGAATGGATGGAGTCCGTGCCCTTTGCCGTAATCGAGACGGCCTTGCGGCCGGATGCCCAGCCTTTCAGCAGCGCATCGTACATGCGCCTGTCGAAGCCTGAAAGACGGCTTCTGTAGTAGCGGTACGGAGCCGCCTGAACACTGACCGGAGCCGTGAGCATAAGCAGGCAGAGCAGTATGAGGACAGCGGGAAACTTTTTCTTCACGGCGACACCTCCCCTGTGTGCTGAAGAAATGGTTCTTAATCGTTTATTATAGCACGAAACAGGGTGTCTGTGTGCATCTTTTCCGCTGATTTTCCGGCCGTCCGGCGGGACCGGTTCCCTTTTTTTCGTCTATTTTCTGTGATACAATAGAAGAGTCTTATCGGTGATGTCTTAAAAGGGAGAGGGAATATGGATCATCTTCTGATTGAGGGTTTTATCGGTTCCGGAAAGGGAAAGGCGGCCCGCGCGGCCGCAAAGGAGATGGGACTTACGGTCGTTGATCTGGACAGGCGGATATCGGACCGCCTGAAGATGACCACGGCCGAGATCTACGACCGCTTCGGAGAACCCTATTACAGGGCGATGGAAACGCTGATTTTAAGTGAGCTCACCGGGAGCAGAAAGAGATCTGTCATCGTACTCGGAAGCGGAGTCGCCATGATGCCTCAGAACCGGGTTTATCTGAAGGAACTGGGAAGAGTCTATTATCTGCGTATCAGTCCCGACACGGTCCTCACGAATATGAGAGCCGGCAAGAAGCACGACTGGATTTCGGATGACTCATGGGAAGACAAGGTCATGTCCATCTTCCGGGAGCGCGAGCCGGCTTATCAGGAGACAGCGGATGAAACGATTGATGTCGACGGAAAAAGCGCCCCGGAAATTGCCGCAATGATTATCGGACTCGAACAGAAATATGCGGAGAACGGCGGTTAAAGGCTGCTCATAAGCAGGGGGAGGATGCCGTCGACCGGCATATCCCGGCCGGTCCAGATGCGGAAGGAAGCCGCACCCTGGTAGAGAAGCATGGAGATGCCGCACTCGTTTCCGCAGCCCGCGTCTTCCGCCATTTTCATGAGAGGCGTCTTTGTCGGGTGATAGATGATATCATATACATAGGGGCTGCCGGAGAGACAGGAGGGATCGGGAAGAGGACATCCGGACGGATCGGGTCCGCCCTCCATGCCGACGCTCGTCGCATTGATGAGAGCGGCGCTCCCGCGGATCCGCTTTGTGAGCAGATCGCGGTCCGAAAGGGGGAGCACCTCGATCTCGGTCAGGGAGCGGGCGCCAAGCTTCTGCCGCAGATCACAGATGATGCTGCGGGACTTCGGGCTGTTGTAGAAGACCGACAGACGGGCCGCGCCGTCCAGGGCTGCCCGGATCAGAATCGCGCGGGCCGCGCCGCCCGTGCCGAGCAGCGTGAGACGGCTGCCCCGGACCGGAATGCCGGCTGCGGAGAGCGCGCGGACAGCGCCTGTCCCGTCCGTCGTGAAGCCGGTCAGCACCCCGCCGTCATTTTTTACCGTATTGACGGAACCCCCGATCTCGGATTCGGGGGAGAGTCTGTCGCAGAGACCGGCCATGGCCTGTTTTAAGGGCATGGTGACATTCCAGCCCCGGTACCCCTCTCGGACCAGTTCCTCCACCGCGGAGGAAAGCCCGTCAAGGGTTGTCTCGCGAAGCCCGTAAGCCGCGTCCATCCCGAGCAGGGAAAAGGAACGGTTCATCATGACGGGAGACAGAGAGTGCGCGACGGGGGATCCGATCAGGCAGTAGCGGTCCATAAATACCTCCATAGATCCTGGGAATCAGCAATATGAGCAGTTTCGGCAGTAAGTGTATCACAGATATAAGGAAATGGAAACCGGAGGCCGCGGGGCGGATGCCCCGCGGAAAACGCGTGCATCTGATCGCCGTGCCC
>CAYLHR010000006.1:0-22842 GCA_964383335.1 uncultured Lachnospiraceae bacterium | reverse complement strand
GTCACGGCGGAATCTCCCGAGGACGCCGGATCGGGCGCCGCGGCAGCCGCGGCGGCGGGAGCGGACCTGATTGAGCTGAGGGCGGACGCGTTTCCGGACATTTTTAAAGAGGGAGCGGCCGTCCGCCTGCTCGAGGCGGCCGGAAGCGCGGCCGGAGGGATCCCGCTTCTTTTCACGCTTCGGACAGAGCGGGAGGGAGGAGCCGCCCGCTGCTGCGGCGCGGCTTACCGCGAGGTCATTGAGCGCGCGGCCGGAAGCGGACTTGCGGATCTGATCGATGTGGAGGCGGCCCGGGATCCGGAGGGGACGCTGCTTCACGAAATCAGAAGCTCCGGGGCCGTGTCGGTGCTGTCGAGGCACTTTTTTGACCGGACACCGTCCTTCCGGGAGCTGACGGACATGCAGACAGAGATGGAGCGGGCGGGAGGCGATGTCGTTAAGATCGCCTGCATGCCGGGCGGCCCGGGGGATGAGGTTCCCGTTCTTCTCGCCGCCGCGTGGGCGCGGGAGCATATCAGCGTGCCCTCCGTGATGATATCCATGGGGGAGGCGGGACGGCTCACCCGGATCTGCGGGGAGTATTTCGGCGAACCCTTTACCTTCGGCGCCCTGCCGGGAGCAGCAAGCGCCCCGGGGCAGCTGGCCGTTCCGGAGCTGAGAGCGGAGCTTGCCGGAATTCATGAGGCCTGCGGAAAGGGCTTTTTCTTCCTCACGGGGTTTATGGCCTGCGGGAAATCGGTCTCCGCTGCCGCCGCGGCCCGTATTACCGGTTTCCCCGTCATAGAGATGGACAGGGAGATCGAGCTGGAGCAGGGAAGATCCGTCAGCGAGATTTTCGCGCGGGACGGAGAAGCCCGTTTCAGGGAGATCGAGACTGAATTTCTGGCCCGCCTGGCGGGCCGCCCGGCGTCGATCGTCTCCTGCGGGGGCGGCGCTGTCCTCGCGGAGCGGAATGTTTCTTTGATGAGGGCGCTCGGTACGGTGATTCTGCTGAAAGCGCAGCCGGAGGAGATTCTCCGGCGCCTTGAGGGAGAAGCCGACACGAGGCCGAATATCCGCGGAAGGAAAAGCGCGGAGGGAATCAGGGAGCTGCTGGAACAGCGCGAACCCTTCTATCAGGCCGCCGCGGACCGCGTCGTGGAAACGGACGGCCGGTCTTTTGAGGAGGTCGCCGGAATCATCGCCCGCATCATGCGGGGAGAGGTTCATTCCTGAGAGCCGGCCGCGGGCGGGCTTTATGCGGAGCGGACGGCGCGCAGCCGTTTTGTCCGTGCCCGGAACTTAAGTGTTGCGGAGCGCCTGATTTTATATTAGAATGAAGCATACAGCACAAGGAGGAAGTGACGATATGATTTCAGCAGGTGATTTTAAGAACGGCTTAACCCTGGAAATTGACGGACAGGTGATGCAGATCCTGGAGTTTCAGCACGTGAAGCCCGGTAAGGGAGCGGCTTTCGTGCGCACAAAGATGAAGAACGTCATAAACGGTGGTGTCGTTGAAAAAACCTTCAGACCGACTGAGAAGTTCCCGGCTGCGCGTATTGACCGCAAGAATCACCAGTATCTCTACAATGACGGGGATCTGTTCTATTTCATGGATCCGGAGTCATTCGATCAGGTGATGCTGAATCAGGACGTGATCGGCGACAGCATGAAGTTTGTGAAGGAGAATGAGGAGGTCAAGCTCTGCTCTTATAACGGCAGTGTCTTTTCGATTGAGCCCCCTCTCTTTGTGGAACTTGAGATTTCCGATACGGAACCCGGTTTTGCCGGCAACACGGCGCAGGGCGCGACAAAGCCCGCGACGGTGGAGACCGGAGCGACCATCCAGGTTCCGCTTTTCGTCAACATCGGCGACAAGGTAAAAATCGATACCAGAACCGGTGAATATCTGTCCAGAGTATGATTAAAGAACCTCCCCGCACTGCGGGGAGGTTTCTTAATATTTTTGTATTTTTTCAGAAAACGGTATCAGCGTCCGCTTCCGGCCGCGGCCGTCTTCTGCAGCAGAACTCACAGTAAGGGGCGCGGTGTGCCCCGGTATTTTCCGTGAAATTTAATATGAAGGACATGTCAGTCTCTGTCAGCTGCGCGACAGGGGCTGTTTTTTTATGGAAAGGATTTGTATGAACTATGAGATGTTTCGGGAGCAGCTGATCGCTGCCATAGAGGAACTGACGGCCGGTGAGGAGACGGTCGTGCTGAGAAGCGTTCCGAAAAACAACGGCACCGTGCTTGAGGGAATCAGCATATGCGAGCCGGGATGTGTGATATCGCCGACCGTCTGTCCGGATGCATTTTATGAACTTTTTCTTGCGGGGGTGCCGGTCCGCGTGCTGGCAGGGCGGGTCGTCGGCGAGTACAGAAGATGCAGGCAGGAGGTCAGGATCGATCAGAAACTGTTTGAGAGCTTTGAAAATGTGCGCGGCGACATATCCGCGCGCGTGATCAGCAGAGAGCGCAACGAGGCGTATCTGGAGGAACTGCCGCATGATGAGATCCTGGATCTCGCGGCCGTGTATTGTATTGAAATGCGCCTTCCTGGCATCAGCCGGGCTTCCGTGATGATCCGATGGCAGGATCTTGCGCGCTGGGAGATCTCTCAGGAGGAGGTGCGGGAGGCGGCCCGGCGGAATATGCCGGTGCGGGACCCGGTCCGGGTGGAGCTTCTCGAGCAGATGCTGAAGCAGATGTCAGAGGAGGGAGTCTGTGATCCGGTTTTTCATATGGAAGACCCGATGCCGCTTTATGTGATGACCAACCGGTCCGGCATGTACGGGGCATCGGTGATCCTTTACGACAATGTTTTCGCGCCCATCGCCGGCTCTCTGCGGTCGGATCTCTACATCCTGCCAAGCAGCATTCATGAGCTGATCCTTCTGCCGGACACCGGCCTTTATATGAAAGAGGAGCTGGAGGAGATGGTCTCGCAGGTCAACCGCACCCAGCTCGCGCCGGAGGAGGTGCTGTCGGACCGCGTCTACAGATACAGCCGCGTGTCCGGGGAACTGTATCTGTAGGCAGCGGTCCGGATGACGGGCGAAGGGGCAGACTGCGCGGGTCCACGCGGGCATGAACCGCGTGTCCGGCTTTTTGCGCAAAAAAAGAGAGATGTCCGCGACATCTCCCTGCCTGGAAAATGGAGCTGAAGGGATTTGAACCCTCGACCTTTCTGATGCGAACCGAACTCTCTCCCACTGAGCCACAGCCCCGTAACGTTCTATATCATACATCGTTTCGAACACAATCGCAAGGTTTTTTTTCACAAATTACATAATATCTCAAAACAGGAGAAATCGATATGAAGCACAGATGGATATATGCAGGGATTTGCTGTATGACGATCGCGGCGCTTTGTGCCGGAATTCCGTCTCAAAGTATCCGGGCGGACGCCTGTAAGGGCCTGACAGTCACAGCCGGGGATGATGCGGACGCGGATCCGGCGGAGTGCGGAGAACATGCGGATCCGGACACGGCGGCGGAGCGGATCATTCCGCCTGTCATCCTGACGGAGTCCGGGCCCTGCGCGGACAGCGCGTCCCCGGGGGAGAATGGCGCCCGGGAAGAGAACGGGACGTCGGCGCAGCCGGCACCTGACGCAGAGGAGGCGGAGAGCGCGGAAGCAGAGCGGGAGCCCGAACCGCCGGCTGACGGGGAGAAAACCGGCGGGCCCGTGTCCGAAGAGGAGCGGACGGATCCGGCGTCCTCCGCCGATTTGCCCGGGGGAGAAATAAAGGCGGAAGACGGGGTCGGAGAGCGGGACGGCTCGCCGGATACAGGGCCGGAAGAGACGCCGTCGGCCGGCCGGCAGAAAGAACAGACGGACGGAAAAAAACGGGAAGAAGCGTCCGGTGTAAAGACAGACGAAGCAGCACAGGATGAAAGAAAAGAGGAAGGGACTCCGGGTGTAAATGATAACGGAGCACCGCCGGACGCAGAAAAGCCCGGGGAGGAAGCGGCGGAAAATCAGCCGGAAGAGCGGACGGACGAGAAAAAGCGGCAGATAAAAGCGGGCGGCAAAGAAGAAGCGGATGACAGGAAGGACGCGGAGGAGAAGAAGGATGCCATGGACGCGATCCGGGATTCGCTCACGGAGGAAGATTTCCGCCGCACGGAGGGGCTCGATTTCAGTTCCCGCAGGATTCTCGTCATGAACCCTCAGGAGGGCAGCCTTCCGGACGGGGAGCACACGCTCTTTACGTTTGAGGGCCTCTGGCTTCTGCAGTATGAGAGCGCGGCGGACGCGCGGGCGGCCTGCGCCTATTACATGACGCGGGCCGGGAGCGCCGAGCCCGATTCTCCGGTCTTCGCGGCCTCCGGCACTGCGGGAACAGGGAACGGAGTGATGACGGAGGAGGAGAACCCCCTGGCGGCGCTCGAGGAGACGCTGGAAGATGCGTCAGGCATCAGAGGTTCGGAGATGATCGCGCTCATCGATACCGGCTGCTCCGATCTGCCCGGCGTGACAGAGAGACTGTCGTTTACGGGAGAGGACGGATCGGACAGGAACGGACACGGGACGGCGATGGCAGAGGCGGTTCTTTCCGTCAATCCGGATGCCTCGATCCTCTCTCTGCAGGCGCTGGACAGTCAGGCGCGCGGAACGGTATCCTCCGTTTACGCCGCGATCCGGTACGCGGCTGAGCGGGGGGTTCCGATTATCAACCTGTCTCTTTGCGCCCTGCGCACGTCGGAGCACTCGGTGATCGCAGAAGCGGTCAAAGACGCGGCGGCTTCCGGCTCCCTCGTCGTCGGTGCTGCAGGGAATCAGGGCAGGGACGTGCGGTATTACACGCCCGGCAGCATTTCCGAAGCCCTTATCGCCGGAGCGGCGGATGAGCGGGGCGCGCGGCGCCCGGATTCCAATTTCGGATCGACCGTCGATTACTTCGTGTCCGCCGGCTCCACCTCAGAGGCGGCCGCGAAGCTCTCCGGCTACCTGTCCGCCCACGGCAGAAGAGTCAGTCCGAAAGACCTGAACGGAGGGCTCATTTTCGAACCGGGGTATCAGCCGGAGGAGGAAGACGGGGAAGAAGAGGACGGAGATGAGAAGTCTGAGACCTCCGGGGAGCAGATGATATTCCGCGCGGTTTCCTTTCTGGCGCAGGGAGTGCGCCCGGAGAAGGCGGATTTCGTGATCCGGCGCGGAAGAGACGAGAGCCCGGAGGAATTCCGGGAAAAAGCGGATTTCTTCCGGGGCGTCGTCCGGTCCTCGGAGCTTCATCTTTATTATCCGGAGGCGGGCGAGGACAGCCTGTTCCGCGGGGCGGAGAAGGCCGTCTTCACCATACAGGACTGGGGAAATGCCTATCATAAGATCTGGGTGGATGCAAACGGCCGCACAGCGGGCGGCGGAACCTTCTGGATGAAGGCCAACGGAATCGAGGTCAACTGCACCTGCGTGGATCCCATGATCGGAAATGCGCCGACCGGCAATGTCAGTACGGAGGAGGTGACCGCTCTCAATCAGAGGAAGGCTCTTTTCTTCTCGTACGGGGGACCCGGCTGGGACACCGTTGAGCTCTCCGTGGGCGGAAAAAAGCGCACGATGAAAGCTTACTGGAAAGATGTGGTGAAGGCCGCCGAACCGGACGGACTCGACTGGGGCGCACTTTCCTTCAATCACTATTTTCTGGCGAGGGCCTTTGACGACAGCTCGCGGAGCGATCCGTGGAACAACGGAATTTCCGGCTCTCCCTTTGAGAGCTTTGTGAAGGATGCGTATAAAGCCGTCGTATCGGCGGATACTCCCGCGGGACTCGATAACCTGGAGGCCTTTGTATATGACGATTCCAGCACCCACAACCAGAGATACGCCTACTGCAGGGGCGCCGTGATCCGGGTCAGGAAGGTTGCGGAAGAAGCGTCGGATCTTGCACGGCCGGGGGCATCCCTTGCGGGAGCGGTGTTCGCCGTGAAGCGGGGCAAAAAGGAGGAGAAGAGCCTTGTGACCGGTGAAGACGGCTATACAGACTGGTACTGTGTGAGGGCTGAGACTTCCTATATTATTGCAGAGACAAAGGCATCTCCCGGCTTCGAGATAAACGGGGAGGAGAGTGAGGTCAGCGCCGAAAATGCCGGGTCCGCCACGGTGACTGTGAAAGAGCCCGGAAAGGAAACCGAAATTACCCTCAGTCTGGTCAAATCCGTGACGGAGAGCATGAAGCATATCGCTGAGGGAGAGCTGTATTCCCTGGAGGGCTGCACGTACAGAGCTTACTCGGATGCCGCCTGCAGCAAACCGGTCGGAAGCAGACTCGTGTCGGACGCCGCGGGAAAGATCAGCGGCAGCGTGACCCTGTCCGCCGGGGAGACCTGCTATCTGAAAGAAACGGCGGCCGGCAGGGGCTTCAGCCTGGATGAACAGGTCTACACCGTCCGCGCGGACGGGGAGGGGCATGTGACGGTCAGCCCCTCCGGCGGGAACCTCAAAAAGACAGAACAGAAAAAAGACGGATCAGCCGTCATTTATCTGGAGGATGAGCCCGTCCGGGACGGGGGAAAAATCCGCCTTTATAAGAGGGTCGGCCTGCCCGGCGGTATCCGGAAGAAGGAGGCGCCGGTCGCGGGCGCCGTCTATGAGGTGAAGTTCTACCACTCTGCCTCGGCCTCCGGAACACCCGCATGGACGGGGACTTACACCACGGACGCGGACGGCGGAATCACCATTGAGCCCCGGCTGCTTTCGGGAAATCAGAAGGTTTTCCCCCTGGGTACCCTGACGGTCCGCGAGAAGTCCGCGCCCGCGGGCTATCTCGTCGACGAAAACGTGTACACGGGACATGTGACGCAGGCCGGAAACCGGGCGGCATTCTCCTGGACGGAGGCTTCGAAGAAGAACCTGGAGCTGACCGCGTCCGGAGAATACAGCGCCTATCTTTTTGACAGGCCCGTTTTCGGCGGGGTGTCCATCAGAAAGAAGGATCTCGAGACGGGGAAAAATGAGCCGCAGGGGGATGCCGATTTCGGCGGAATCACATTTCTTATTAAAAGAGCCGGAAGCGGCGTGACATACGGCGCGGACGGAACACGCTATGAGAAGGGCGATGAGGTCCTCTCCGTCACGACACAGAAGGAGGTCAGGATCGGAGGCGCGGACGTGTACGGATACGCGGCCTCTGCGCCCCGCGCCCTGATGTGCGGCAGGTACACGATAGAGGAGAAGAAGACGAACGGGAGCTATCTTCTGACGGACGGCAGCCCGATTCCCTTCACGGTCGCGAAGGACGGGGAGATCGTGGAGGCAGAAGCCAGGAGCAACGGCGTGCGGCGGGGATCCGCGGCTGTCCGAAAGCTGGACGAGGACCTGGGAGTGGAGACTCCCCAGGGAGACGCCTCGCCGGCCGGCATCCGGTTCGAGCTGCGAAATGAATCCGCGCGCTCCATCGTCTGCCGGGGAAAAACCATCGGGGCCGGAGAAGCGGTCGGCATCTTCAGTACGGATGAAAAGGGAACATGGAGCCTTCCGGACAGAGCCCTTCCCTACGGACATTACAGGGTGAAGGAGCTGCCGCTTAAGCCGGGATCTGTCTATGCCAATGAGGCGGGGATGCTTTATAAGGAAAATGAGCAGGAATTTGATGTCCGAAAGGACGGGGAGACGGTGACACTCACCTTCCGCGACCCCGTCGTCCGCGGAGGCGTCAGGGTTGAAAAGCAGGAGAAAATCTGGAAAAAGGCCGGGGCGCAGGGAGACGGGAGCCTGTCGGGAATCCGCTTCGCGGTCCGGAACCGGACCGAAAATCAGGTCGTCGTCGGCGGAAAGAAATACGCCCCCGGAGAAGATGTCCTCATCATGGTGACGGATGAGAGCGGCGCGGTGCAGACGTCACCCGACGCGCTTCCCTACGGAACCTATTCCGTCAGGGAGCTGCCGTCGGAGGAGGACAGCGCGCTCGCGAACGCGAGTCATCTCTTCCTTGAAGGGGAAAAGACCTTCAGGATCCGCGGGGCCGGAGAGACGGTCACAGCCGATACGGACGGAAACGCGCTCGTATTTCTGAATGATTCGGTCTACGGGGGCTTTGAGCTCTATAAGACGGATCTTGAGACGATGCGGTCCGCTCCCCTGGGCGGAGCGTCTCTTGCCGGAATCTCTTTTACCCTGAAAAATGCGTCCGCGCACGCGGTTCATGTTCCCAGGGGAGAGGGAGGAGCGGATTACGGAGCGGGAGATGTGATCCCCGCGCCGGACGGCTCGCCGGTTTTTGTGACGGACGCGGACGGCGTCATCCGGGCCCCGGCGGACTATCTTCCCTTCGGAACCTACACACTGGAAGAGACCGGGACGAATGAAAGCTACATGCACACGGACCGCGCCGCGCATACGTTCCGGATCCGGCGCGAGGGGGAGACGGCAGGCAGACTGGAGAACGGAGCCGTTCTCACGGCGGATGACGCGGAGAGCGCCGCGCTTCTTGCTGCCAACCGGGTGATCAGGTCGGATTTCCGTTTCCGCAAAAAGGATGAGAACGGAAGAGCGATGGCCGGTATCCCCTTCTCCGTCACAAACCGGAAGACCGGGGAGACGCATTATATCCTGACGGACCGGAACGGAGCCTACAGCTCCGCCTCCCGCGGGACGGACGGCTCATTTTCGGACTGGGCGCCGCACACGGGGGATACAAATGCCCATGACGCCGCGCTTCGCCCCTACGGACCCGGCGGGGAGAGAGCGGGGGAGGCAGTCCCGGAAGAGGTCATGGCGTCTCTTGGCGGAAGGACCGGCATCTGGTTCGGCCGGGCCGCGTCCCGCCCGGACCGCGGAGATTCCGCGGGAGACGGGGAGGAGGCAGCGGCGCAGTCCGGGCCGGATGACGGGCTCGGCGCGCTGCCCTTCGGCTGGTACGATATCAGGGAGCTCCGGTGCGGCGCGAACCGGGGAAAGACGCTGATCACGGACGCGTTTATGGTCGACCGGGACGGAGCTGTGCTCGATCTGGGCACGCTCGACAACGAGCCCGTCACCATCACGACGACGGCGGCGGACGCCGAGTCCTCCTCCCACACGGGAAGAAGGCGCGAGGACGCGGTCATAAGGGATCTCGTCACCTACACGGGACTTGATACCGGGAAGCGGTATGTGCTGCTCGGGGAGCTTCACTATATCGCGGGCACGGAGGACGCCCGGACAGACGGGGGACCGGTGATGAGCGGAGGCGAACCTGTCACAGGCAGGGTGGAGTTCAGGCCCGAATCGCGTGACGGCTTCCGCGAGATGGAGCTCCGCTTCGACGCGTCCGCCCTCACATCCGGAGACGTCGTGGTCTTTGAGACCCTCTATGAGGAGACGGACTCCCATAAGGAGTCCGGCGGCCCGGAAAAGAGCGGAGAAGAGGAAAATAATAATAATGATGATGATGATGATGACAATGATGATGACGACGCGGGTCCCGTGCCCGGATTCCGCCCGGCGGCGCAGCACGCCGATCCCGCTTCGACGCCTCAGGCGGTGCATTATCCGGAGCTTGAGACGCACCTGGCACCTTCTCACGGAGAGAGCGGGGAGGCGCGGGCATCCGCCAAGATGGTTCTTCAGGATCTCGTCACATACAGAAATCTGGATCCGGACAGACTGTGGACGGTGAAGGGCGTACTCATGGACAAGGAGACGGGAAAGCCCGCCCGCGACGGCCGCGGGAACGAGATCAGGGCCGAGGCCGAATTCCGGCCTTCGGGGCGTGACGGGGAAATCACGGTCACCTTTGAATTTGATGGGACCGGACTTGCGGGAAAATCTCTCGTCGCCTTTGAAAAGCTGTATCAGGGAGGCCTTCTCTTCGCGTCTCATGAGGATCTCGGTGACGCGGGTCAGACCGTGAAGGTGACAGAGCCGGAAGTGACGCCGACACCGACGCCGGAAGTGACACCGACGCCTGAAGTGACGCCGACGCCTGAAGTGACGCCGACACCGACGCCGGATACGACACCGACGCCGGAAGCGACGCCGACCCCGGATACGACACCGGCGCCGGATGTGACACCGGCCCCGGAAGTGACGCCTGAGCCCGGATCGTCCACGACCCCGGTCCCCGAAAAGGAGCGCGGGGAGCGGAATCCGGCCCGGGTGAGGGTGAAGCGGGCGGAGACCGAAGCGGACGGCGGAACCGTAAAAGCGGATCCGGTCAAAACCGGAGATACCGGGCTCCCCTTCCTGTGGCTGTCTCTTCTTCTCATCAGCGGGGCGGGCCTTCTCTTCGCGATCCGCCTCCGCAGGAGATAGGTTTTATTCCCGCATCAAAGAGAGTGTTGCAAAACGGCGGTCGGAGAGTATAATGTAGCGGAACAGAATGTATTGATATAATTCCCGCTTCAGGTAACAGCATGAAAAAAAGACTGCAGAGGATCGCCCTGATTGCCGTACCGCTGCTGCTGATTCTGGCAGCAGCGGGCTTCTATGTATTAAACCGCCCCTTTCTCAGCGGGGGCGGGGAAGACACGCTTCTGGAGGAGGAGCCGGCCTCCCTTAAGGCGGACGCCGGGGAACAGCCGGAGGAGCCGGACCGGCCGGCGGAGAAGAAGGATATCATCAGGAATTTTGCCCTGATCGGCATTGATTCCAGGAGAAACGGGCAGATTGATTACGCGAACAGCGACACGATGATTATCGCGTCGGTCAATGAGAGTACGGGCGGAATCCGGATGGTTTCGATCTACCGGGACACCCTCATGAATATCGGAAAGCGGCGGAGAGCGGGCGAGACGGGGACGTCGGAGGCGGAGAGCTTTGCGTTCGACGACAGACGGACGTATCCGGATCTCTATATTAAGAGATATCTCGAGGAAAAAGAGGCCGAGGCGGAGCCGGAGGATGTCCGGTACGACAAGGCGAACGCGGCCTACGCGAACGGGAGTATCCGTCAGTTTCAGCGCATGGTCAGGCGGAATCTGGACATCGCGATCGACGAGTTCATTGTCGTGGACTTCACGGCAGTCGCGAAAATGATCAACGGGATCGGCGGCATCGACGTGTGGATGACGAAGCAGGAGATCATCCACATGAATAACTACTGCAGGGAGACCTCGGAGGTGACCGGACTCGACTATGAGCCGATTGAACCGAAGGAGGAGGCGCAGTATTATCATCTGAACGGCGTCCAGGCGGTGTCCTATGCCAGAATCCGGTATACGGCCGGCAATGACTATAAGAGGACGCAGCGGCAGAGGGTCGTGATCGAGAAGCTGATCGCGCAGGCGAAAAAGCACAGCTTTCTCGCCCTGAAGGGCCTGGTCTTCGACGTGCTGCCAAACTGCAGGACATCTCTCTCCCTGAATGAGATGCTGGCGTATGCCACAAACGCCGACCACTACAGCGTCGACCGGACCACGGGCTTTCCCTTCCTTCACATCGGAAGGCGCATCTATACGGGCGGCAAGAGCATCGACCCCATCGTGGCGGTGACGCTCGAGGAAAATGTCCGGGAGCTTCACAGATTCCTCTATGACGACACAGACTATGTGCCGTCTGAGAGTGTCGTCCGGACCAGCGAAGAGATCATGGAGCTTCACGGATTTAAGAAATCAGACAGGGAGGAGGCGGAGCGGCACAGCGTGATCCGCAATTCCGGAGGCGAGGCGGATGTCGTAAAATGAACCGTTTCCGGGCTGTCGGAAAATAAACCGCCGCAACCCTCTTGCAAAGAGGAGGGCATCTCTGCTATAATACCGCTGTTGTCACTATGTGTCTGTAGCTCAGTGGATAGAGCACCGGATTCCGGTTCCGGGTGCGCGGGTTCGACTCCTGTCAGACACGCTTCCGGCGCATGCCGGCGCAGAAGGCGGCGCTTCCTGTAACGGGAAGCGCCGTCTTTTGCGCCTTCTTCCCTTTATTTGACTGGATTGTTAAAATAGTGTAAAGTATCGCTTTAAGGACGACTGTCCGGAAAGGAGTGTTCATTGAATCAGTTCAGAGAATGGTTATCGGATAATCTCCGCTATATATTACTTGTGCTGGGTGTGCTTGCCGTTCTGCTCGCTCTTTTCTTCGGGGTGAGGGCTATTTCATCGCGCCTCGGGGACGGCGGATCTGCCGGGACCTCCGCGGAAACGGAGTCCGCGGTTTCACAGCCGGCCGTGCCGTCCGTTTCGCCGACGGCCACCCCCACACCGACGCCCTCTGTGACATACAGCCCCTTAAGCGATGCCCCCGCGCCGGAGGTATCTGAGGTTGTCGAGAGCTACTATGAGGCGCTCAGCAAGCAGGATCTCGCGGCCATCCGTGAGCTCACGGATACGCTGCCCGAGGAAGAGGCTGCCAGAATCTCCGCGTCGGGAACCGTGTATTCCGATGTGAAGAATTATGTAAAGCCCGGTCCGAACCCGGACGTGAATATCGTCTATACCTATTATCATTACCTGAATGCCAATCAGCCGGAGGAACTGCCCGGTCTTTCGCAGATGGTCGTGAAAAGGGGTGCGGACAACAAATGGAAGATCATCTATTCCGAGCTCGATAAGGAGACGGCGGATTATATCGCCGGAGCCGGCGCGGACAAGGATGTGGCGGATCTGATCGCGAAGGTGCGGGAGGAGTACGAGGCCGTTGTGAACGCCGCCGGATCCGGAGAAGAAGCCGGGGCCGGAACGGAGACGGAAGAAGGAACCGAAGCCGGAACGGAGACGGAAGAAGAAACCGAGGCCGGAACGGATACGGCGGAAGGAACCGAAGCCGGAACGGAGACGGAAGAAGGAACCGAGGCCGGAACGGAGACGGCGGAAGGCGTTGAGACCGGAACGGAGACAGCAGAAGGCGCTGAGACCGGAACGGAGACGGCGGAAGGCGCTGAGACCGGAACGGAGACGGCAGAAGGCGCTGAGGCCGGAACAGAGACGGCAGAAGAAGCCGCGTCCGCAGCGGAGACCGCGGAAGAAGAGAACGCGGGGACGCAGGAGGAAGCTGCTGAGGAGGAGACGGAGGAAGAGGAGGCCGCTCCTTCGGAGAGTACGTCCGCCGTCAATGCGTCCTGCAATATCCGGTCAGGCCCGGGTTACGATTACGATGTGATCGGAAGTGCCGGAGCAGGTCAGTCCGTGACGGTGATCGGCGGACTTGAGGACGGCTGGTGGCATATCCGCGCCGGCGGGGTGGAAGGATATATCGGAAAGCCCTTCCTCTCCTGATGGAAAGGAGCCGCGGCCGGTGAGCCGGATCCCGGCTTCGGGCGTGAGGCAGGCGGAGCGCGAAGGCCCGCCGTACTATAATGGAAGCGGAGGAAACCGTGAGCGGACACGCGCGCGGTTTCCTGTCATGGTGAAAAATATATGGAAGACGGCGGAAAGCGACTTAATAAGTATATCAGTGAGGCGGGCACCGCGTCCCGGCGCGAGGCGGACCGCCTGATTGAAGCCGGCAAGGTGCAGATTCTGAGAAAAACCAGGAAGAATGAGCCGGCGGGACAGCCCTTTGCCGCCAGACCGGGCGACCGGGTCTACCGGGGCGACACGGTGTTCGTGGACGGAAAGGAGCTGCCCAAAAAAGAGGCGGAGAAGGTGTACTATCTCTACCACAAGCCGGCAGGAGTGACCTGTACGGCCGACCGGGGCGTTGAGGGGAATATCATTGACGCCTGCGGGATCCGGGGGCACGTCACCTATGCGGGGCGCCTGGATAAGGACAGCAGCGGGCTTATGATCATGACGAACGACGGGGGACTGGCGGACCGCCTGATGCGTGCCTCCTCCTGGCATGAGAAGGAGTATCTGTGCACGCTGGACCTTCCGGTCACGGACGCATTTCTTGACGCGATGAGCCGGGGCGTAAAAATCCGGATCGACGATGACGCGACGCTGAGGAAGCATCCCGGCGGCCTCTATGTGACGACGAGGCCCTGCCGGGTCAAAAAGGTTTCCGACCGCCGCGTGAGGATCACGCTTACGCAGGGCTACAACCGTCAGATCCGGAGAATGTGCGCCGCCCTCGGCTACAGGGTTCTGGCTCTTAAAAGAGAGCGGATTCTCAGTCTTTCGCTCGGAAATCTGAAGGAGGGCGCCTTCCGTCCGCTCAGCATGAGCGAGACCGCGCAGCTTCTCAAAGAAACGGAGAAGGAGCGGCTCCGGGGATCGGGGCCGGACAGGGTATGACGAAGCGCGAATATCAGAAGCTGGCGGAAGAGGTCCGGCGTTACAACGAGGCCTACGAGGCGGCGGAGCCCCTTGTGACCGATTATGAATACGATCAGCTCATGCTCCGCCTGAAGGCGGCGGAGGCGGAGAACCCGGAGTGGAGGACGGAGCTTTCCCCGACTCAGACTGTCGGAGCGCCCGTAAAAAGAGAGGCGGGCGTCACCGTGCGCCACGCCGTTCCCATGCTCTCCATTCAGGATGTATTCAGCAGGGAGGACGTGCTGGAATATGTCCGCTCCGTGCGGGCGGTCCATCCGGACGCGGTGTTCTCCGTGGAGCAGAAGATTGACGGGCTCTCCATGAGCGTGCGCTATGAGAACGGCGCGCTTGTCATGGCCGAGACCCGGGGGGACGGATTCGTCGGGGAGGACGTCACTCTCAATGCCCGCGTCATACCGGATGTGCCGGGACAGCTCCCTGAAGACCCGGGGCTTCTCGAGGTGCGCGGCGAAGTCTATATGACATACGGTGATTTCGACAAAACCAACGGCCGGATGGAGCTTCTCGGCAGAAAGCCCTTCGCCAATCCGAGAAACTGCGCCGCCGGGACGCTGCGGCAGCTGAATCCGGCGCTCACCCGGGAGAGGGGTCTTTCCTTCATGGCCTTCAATATCCAGAGGGCGGAGGATCCCCGCCTTTCCGTCTCGCATACGGAGGGACTCAGCTATCTGGAGAAGCTCGGCTTTCGCCCGGTGCCGGCATATCTGTGCCGGACGGATGAGGAGATTCTCTCCGCGATTGACCGGATCGGCGAGGGCCGGGGAAGCTACGGGTATGATATTGACGGCGCGGTCGTCAAGATCGACCAGGTGGGTTACAGGGAGGATATCCCGGCCGGGGCCAAGTACAGCGCCGGACACATCGCCTACAAATATCCGCCGGAGGAGAAGGAGACCGTGATCCGGGACGTCGAGATCTCCGTCGGGATGACCGGGCGCGTGAATCCGACGGCCGTCTTTGATCCGATCCGTCTCTGCGGGACCACGGTCTCGAGAGCGACGCTTCACAACCAGGATTTTATCAACTCCCTCCATATCGGGATCGGCGATACGGTCGTCGTCTATAAATCGGGAGAGATTATTCCCAAGATCCGCTGCTCCGTACCCGGAAAGCGGCCGGAGGGCGTCACGGATTTCCGCCTGCCGGACGTATGTCCTTCCTGCGGCGCCTCACTCGTAAAGGAGGAGGATCAGGCGGATATCCGCTGCGTGAACCCCAACTGTCCGGCCCAGCTCCTCCGCCATCTCATGAATTTCGCCGGCAGGAGCGCGATGGACATCAAGGGACTCGGAGAGGAGAACCTGCGCGCGCTGATGGACGGCGGATACGTCCGCAGGATTCCCGACCTCTACCGCCTCCGCGATGCCAGAGACGCGCTCATTGAGAGCGGATGCGTCGGGAGAGAGAAGAATACGGACAAGGTGCTGGCCGCCCTGGAGGCCTCGAAGGAAAATGAGCCCTTCCGCCTGCTGGCCGGACTCGCCGTTCCCAATGTCGGGATTACGTCGGCGAGAGCGCTCATGGATCATTTTCAGAGCCTGGACGCGCTGATGGACGCGGACGAGGAGCAGCTGACGGCCGTGCCGGATATCGGGGTTATTACGGCGGGTGCCATCAGACGCTTCTTCCTGGAGCCCGGCAACCGGGAAATGATGCGGGAGCTGAAGGAACTGGGGCTTCGCATGGAGGCGGAGAAGAGGCAGACCTCGGATCTTCTGTCGGGAAAAACCTACGTGATTACCGGTGACGTGCAGCACTTCGCGAACCGGGCCGCATTTTCCGAATTTATCGCGGAGCGGGGAGGAAAGGTCGCGGGCTCCGTATCGAAGAAGACGGCTGCGCTCATCAACAACGACATCACGTCCGTCTCCGGAAAGAACAGAAAAGCCAAGGAACTGGGAATTCCCATCCTCACCGAGGAGGAGTTCCTGGAAAGCATTGATGAAATGAGGTGACAGTTATGCCGGTCAAAATTCCCAATGACCTTCCGGTAAGAGAGAGGCTTGAGCGCGAGAATATTTTCGTGATGGACGAGAACCGCGCCACACATCAGGATATCAGGCCGATTCAGATCCTGATCCTTAATCTCATGCCGGTCAAGGAGGACACGGAGCTGCAGATCCTGCGGGAGCTCTCCAACACGCCCCTTCAGATCGACGTCACGTTCATGCGGACGTCCACCCATCAGTCAAAGCACACGTCGAAGAGCCACCTGGATACCTTCTATGTGACCTTCGATGAGATAAAGAAGAAATATTATGACGGCATGATCATAACGGGCGCCCCGGTCGAGCTGCTGGATTACGAGGAGGTGGACTACTGGGATGAGATCTGCAGGATCTTCTCCTGGTGCAACACGCATGTCACCTCGACGATCTACCTGTGCTGGGCGGCGCAGGCCGCCATGTACTATTACTACGGCCTGAAAAAGCGCGTCCTTAAGCAGAAGCTGTTCGGGGTGTACGAGCATAAGGTCTACAACAGAAAGCTCCCGCTTCTGCGCGGCTTTGACGACGTATTCATGATGCCTCACTCGCGCTACACCGAGGTGGAGGTGAAGGATATCGTCCACTGCCCGGATCTCACGATCCTCGCGCAGTCCGCCGAGGCCGGCGTGTCCCTCTCCATCGCCCAGAACGGGCGGAAGGTTTTCGTGATGGGCCATCCGGAGTACGGCAGAATGGTGCTCCGGAAGGAATACGAGCGGGACCGTAAGAAGGGTCTCAACACGGCGCTTCCCGAGCACTATTTCCCGGACGACGACCCCGCCAAGCGGCCGCTTCTTGTGTGGCGGGCCACGGCGAACAATCTGTACACCAACTGGCTCAATTATTATGTTTACCAGTCGACGCCGTTTAAGCTGGACGGAACCCCCTGGGGCGACGAGATCCCTGACAATTATTCCAGATGATCTGATCCGGAAGCGGCTTTAAGCACAAAAAGGCCCGAGGTACTTCTAAGAGATGGCACTCACGAAAGTTCTCATTAAATTTACAGGTGAATACGCGCCCGGCAATGTGATCAGCACCCTGGCCGTGAAGCCGGATATCTTTATTCCGGTCGTGTACGGGGATGCTTTTTCGGACAGGACGCGCAGCCGGTACAATTTCTTCTTCCACAGGAAGGGCATTCCGACGATCTGCGCGGAACCGGTTCGTCTCGAGCGCTATCTGGAGGCGGATATGGAGGTGCGCCTCGAGCGGCTGCTTGAGAAGTACCAGTCCATGGCTCCCGTCGTGGACATGGCGGACGCGGACCGGCAGCAGGCCCTGGCGCTCGGCTGCGTGCTTCAGAAGCACAAATACTGGGGGGTCAGCGTTCTGGATTACCGGATCCGGGAGAGCATTTTCCTGCCGCTGAAGAACGGGGAGTCCCTGGGAAGGCTGACGTTTCCCCGCCTCTACTACGAGGATTTCGCCTTTCTCCGCGGGGAGAAGCAGACGGTGCACCCCGTTCTTGTAAGGAGCGATCTCACGAAGACGGCCGCGGCCGAGATCAGGACGCTGGGAAGGCTGTACGCGGAAAAGCCGTCCTACTGGAAGGATCTGTCCGGGAGGCTGAAATACACCCTGGGAGAGATCCCGGACGATAAGCTTGAATTTATTATTGACGCGGCGTCTCTGGGAATCCGTGACGCCGCCTTTGAGGAGCTGAGAGATCTCGGCATTCTCAGGTTCTTCGAGAGAAAGAACGGGATCGTACGCCTGTGCTTCGCCGACAGGATCGGCAGAAACCTGCTCACGGATATCGGGAGCCTGCCCCGCGTATATGTATTTCTCACGGCGGCGCTTGTGCGCGAATACGGAAAGAAGGCCGCCTATCACGATCTGATGCTGACGGAGGAGGGGTATATCACCGGAATCCGCCGCTGCCTTCCGGTTGTGATCGGGCTCGGCGGCGAGGGCGACACGCCCGAACGGACGGCGGAGTTCGTCTCCGGGACCGCGGGCCTTTTTGATGAGCCGGTAAGAAGGATTATGGTCTACTTCGGAAATGTGCCGCGAAGCCCTGCCCACGTGCAGGCGGCAGAGCGCTTTCAGGTGGAGACCGCATCGATTGAAGAACTGACAAAACTGCTTGAACCGAGGTAAGAATATGAGTATACTGACTGATCTTTTGACGGAACAGCTGAAGGAGGCGTTCGCCGCGGCGGGATATGACGCGTCCTACGGCGCCGTGCGCGTCTCGGACCGTCCGGATCTCTGCGAATTCCAGTGCAACGGCGCGATGGCCGGCGCGAAGCAGTACCGGAAGGCGCCCCTTGCGATCGCAGGTGAGGTGGCGGAGCAGTGCGGCCGCCTGAAGGACGCCGCCTTCACGGCGGAGGCGGTGCGGCCCGGATTTCTGAATCTGAACGTGAAGCCGGAGTGCCTGCCTCCGCTTCTTGCCGGGATGGCGGCGGATGAGAAGCTGGGCATTAAGGCGGAGGGAGCCGGCATAAAGGCCGTGATCGACTACGGCGGGCCCAACGTCGCCAAGCCGCTTCACGTGGGACATCTGCGGGCGGCCGTCATCGGTGAAAGCATCAAGCGCATCTGCCGCGAGGCGGGCTGCGAGGTCCTGGGCGACGTCCATCTGGGCGACTGGGGGCTTCAGATGGGGCTGATCATCACCGAGCTTAAGGAGAGACAGCCGGAGCTGCCGTATTTTGATGAGAACGCGTCCGAATTTCCCTCCGATCCGCCCTTTACCATCAGTGAGCTGGAGGAGATCTATCCGGCCGCCTCGGCCAGGTCCAAGGAGGACGAGGCCTACAGGGAGAGAGCGCTTGAGGCAACGTCGGAGCTTCAGGCCGGACGCCCCGGGTATATCGCCCTCTGGAAACACATCCTGTCGGTGTCCGTCGCCGATCTTAAGCGGAACTACGAGAGACTGGACGTCCATTTCGATCTCTGGAAGGCGGAGTCGGACGTACAGCCCTATATTCCGGGGATCGTGGAGCGGATGAAGAGCACGGGAATTGCCCGCCTGGATGACGGAGCCCTGGTTGTGGATGTCACGCGCCCTGAAGATAAAAAGGAGATCCCGCCCTGCATTGTCCTGAAATCGGACGGGGCGTCTCTCTACAGCACGACGGACATCGCGACGATCTATGAGCGGATGAAGCTGTTCTCCCCCGACCGGATCATCTATGTGGTGGACAAGCGCCAGGCCATGCATTTTGAGCAGGTTTTCCGGACGGTGCGGAAGGCGGGAATCGCCGGGGAGGAGACGGAGCTCATACACGTCGGCTTCGGCACCATGAACGGAAAGGACGGGAAGCCCTTCAAGACCAGGGAGGGAGGCGTGATGCGCCTCGAGTCTCTCTTAAATGAGATCGAGTCGGACATGACCGTCAAGATCAGCGGCAACAAGAATGTCCGCGCGGAGGACGCGGAGAGCACGGCGAAAACGGTGGCGCTCGCGGCGCTCAAATACGGGGATCTGTCCAATCAGGCGTCCAAGGACTATGTGTTCGACGTCGAGAAGTTCTCCTCCTTTGAGGGGAATACCGGTCCCTATATTCTCTACACGATTGTGCGGATCAAGTCGATCCTTGAGAAGGCGGCGGAGAGCAGCCCCGCGGACGGAGGGAGGATCCTGCCTCCCGCCTCCCCGGAGGAGAAGACCATGATGCTGGATCTTCTGGAATTCGGATCCGTCTTCAAAGAGGCCTACAGGGAGCTCGCGCCGCACAGAATCTGCGCCTATATCTACCGCCTCTCAAACGACTTCAACCGGTTTTATCACGCGACCAGAATTCTCTCCGAGGAGGATGAGGGCAGACGGAATTCCTATCTCGGCCTTCTGCTTCTGACAAGAAGAGTGCTGGAGAAAAGCATCAGCCTGCTGGGCTTCTCCGCGCCGGACCACATGTAAGAAGGAGCTTCACAGTGAAAAGGGAAGACAAGGAAAGCCGCATGCTTCGCGCGGCGATGATCGTGACGGGATTTCTGATTCTCGCCTGCGCGGGCATACTCGCGGGTCTTCTGCTCGGGAGAAGAAGCCGGCCCGGCACAGTGTCGGACAGCATGGTGCCCGCGGCGGAAGGAGTGGAGTCAGAAGCCGCCGTCACCCCCTTGCCGCAGATTTCCGATGCGGCGCCCGCGGAAAATGAGCCGTCTCCGTCTCCGTCTCCGACGCCGGAGCCGGATGCCGGGGAGGAACTGAAGGGCGTCATCGGGGCCGCCATACCCAACGTCGCCGCCTACGCGGACGCGAAGAGACACTCGGGCGCTCCCGGCTCCGCGGGGAAGCTGATCTGCATCGATCCGGGCCACCAGGACCACGGAATGAGCGAGACGGAGCCCAACGGTCCCGGCTCCTCCGTCATGAAGGCCAAGCTGACGACCGGAACGGACGGCGCGGTATCGGGAAAGAGCGAGTACGAGGTGAATCTGGAGGTCTCGCTTCTTCTCCGGGATGAGCTGATCCGAAGGGGCTACAACGTGCTCATGACGCGGGAGACCAATGCGGTGAATATCAGCAACGTGGAGCGCGCGGTGATGGCCAATGAAGCGCACGCGGACGCCTTTATCCGGATTCACTGCAACAGCTCCGACGATTCCTCCGTGAAGGGGGTGCTCTGCTACGAGCCCTCCCCCTCGAACCCCTATCTGTCACCCGCGGTGATAGAGGGAAGCCACCGCCTGGCGGCGGTCCTTCTCGAAAAGCAGGTCGCGGCGACCGGTCAGGAATCGAGGGGCCTTCTCGAGGGGGACGACATGACCGGAATCAACTGGGCGCAGATGCCCGTCACGATCGTTGAGATGGGCTTTATGAGCAATCCGGAGGAAGACATGTTTATGGCGGATCCGGCGGGGCAGGCGAAGATCGTACAGGGCCTCGCGGACGGCGTGGACGCTTTCTTTGCGGGCAGCGCGGAAGCGTCACCTGCGGACTCGTCCCCCGCGGACGAAGGAGGAAACTGACAGATGTGGAATACCGTTCTGTTTGATCTGGACGGAACCCTCACGGATTCCGGAGAGGGGATCACAAAATGCGTGCAGTACGCGCTTCTTAAGGAATTCGGGATCCGCGTGGAGAACCACAGGGATCTGGCGGCCTTCGTGGGACCGCCCCTTAAGGAACAGTTCATGCATTACGCGGGGCTGACTCCCGAAGAGGGGGAGCGGGCCGTCAGGGCCTACAGGGAGCGGTACACGGCCAAGGGCATCTATGAGAACCGCCTCTACGACGGAATCGGGGGGCTCCTTGCGAGACTTTCGGCCGAGGGCTTTACGCTCGCGGTGACGTCGTCGAAGCCCACGGTGTTCTGTGAGGAGGTGCTCCGCTATTTCGGGATCAGGCAGTATTTCACCCTGGTTTTCGGCAGTGAATTAAGCGGCGAGAGAGTCAGAAAGGCGGAGGTGATCGAAGAGGCGCTTCAAAGACTCGGCAGGTCGGACGGAAGGGACGGGGTCGTGATTGTCGGCGACCGGAACTACGACGTGCTGGGAGCGAAGGCGGCCGGGATCAGCTCCATCGGCGTGACATACTGCTACGGATCCAGAGCTGAGCTCGAGGAGGTCTGGCCGGACTGCATCGTGGACTCGCCCGCGGAGCTGAGGAATGTCCTCATCGGCCAGAAGAGAGCGGCTCTCTCCGGGACGCGGGGAGGGGCGGCGGATGGGGCCGCCGGCGCACCGGCGCAGGGACCTGCCGGGCGCGGAGGATTTCCGCGCGCCGAGTCAGTGCCCTTCCGGATCTGGCGCGTGATATATCCGATCCTCATTGACCAGGCGGGATCCTTCGGCGTCTACACGGCGGTCGGGGCGGCCTGGCTGATCTTCTGCTTCTTTTCGGGAAAAGACCTGCCGGACTTTACGGCCATGCCGGACCTCATGTCCTTTTTTACCCGGAATCTGATTCTTCTTACCGGCCTTGTCGACGGGGTGCTGATCCCCGTGATGTATCTGCTCTTCCGCGGCGATGAGCGCGAGAGGGCCGGAGGCCGGCCCATGCGAAGAGGGCTCGCGAAAAAAGCCCTGACACCCGCCGCCTGCGCGCTCACGGTCCTCTTTACGCTGACTTCCGTGACGGTGGTCAACGCCGTATTTGACCTGCTCCTTTCCCTGCTTCCGAAAGAGGACGCGGCCTACGGGGCTTTGGCGGAGGCGCTGGGGGCGGCGCCGGTCCCGGTGGTTCTCCTTTCCGTCTGCGTGATCGGACCGGTTCTCGAGGAGCTCCTCTTCCGCGGCCTGATATACAGAAGAGTCAGGGACTACGCGGGCGTGCCGGCCGCCGTGCTCATCAGCGCGGCATCCTTCGGGATCATCCACGGAAATATCACGCAGGGCCTCATCGCCGGAACCTTCGGAATCGTGCTCGCTTTGCTCTATGAGCACTACGGGAACCTCACCGTGCCGGTGATCGCCCACATCGCGAACAACCTGTACGCGAGCTTTATCGATGCCGGGGACGGCGGCTTTTTCGATGTGCTTCTTCCGGTTCTGTGCCTGGCCGCGGCCCTGGGCCTCGGATACCTGATCTTTTTCAGGGATGAGAAGGTCAACGCCCTGTGATTTCCGGTTGACTGGGAACGGGGCGCGTGTTAAACTGTTAAAGTTGCGAAAAAAGCACATATGCGGATCCCGGCTCCGGTGCCGGGCGGCCCTGATAAGGGGGCGCCTGCGGTCGGCCGGTTGGAAACATATGGAAGAAAAACCAGAAAAGGAGAAACTGTTATGAGCGTTATTTCCATGAAGCAGCTGCTTGAAGCGGGCGTGCACTTCGGCCATC
>CAYLHR010000005.1:16259-38454 GCA_964383335.1 uncultured Lachnospiraceae bacterium | reverse complement strand
TACATGACAGACCGTCTCTCGCTGGAAAACGGCGAACTGGTATATGGACTCGGTGTAGGAGGTGTAATATGAAAATTGCAGTATTTAATGGAAGCGCAAGGCAACAGAACACAGCAGGATTAATAGAGGCGTTCTGCGAAGGGGCAAAAGAAGCAGGTCATGAAGTAGATGTATATCAAGTAGGAAAGATGAAGATTGCAGGATGACTTGGATTTGAGTATTGTCATACAAAGGGTAATGGTAATTGTGTTCAGAAGGACGATCTCGAGAAAATAATGCCAGCATATAAGGAAGCAGATATGATTGTCTTTGCCTCACCAATTTATTATTTCACAATGACAGCACAGATGGAGGCAGCAATCCAAAGAGTGTATTGTATTGGAAAACCAGCAAAAGCTACAAAGGCTGCACTTCTTCTATCTTCCGGTTCACCTGGAGTATATGATTCTGCAATAGCTCAATTCAAAGCATATATGGGTTATGCAGGAATTGAGGCAGCAGGCGTTATTACAGCAAATGGTGATGCCATCTCGGGGAAGCTCATGACGCCCTTCACCACGTCGCCGTGCATCATGAAGGGCGGAATCACATAGGTAAAATGCTTCTCGTCAATCATGAAATCACGCGCGTACGCGAGCACCGCCTCGTGCAGTCTGGCGATGTCGCCCAGCAGATAGTAGAAGCCCGTTCCGGCCACTCTGTCGCGCGCGGCGTCCAGGTCTATTCCGTTGAAGGATTCCATAATGTCCACGTGATGCGGAATCTCGTAGTCCGGGACGACCGGATCGCCGAATCTCTGTACTTCCACGTTGAACTCGTCGCTCTCGCCGATCGGCACCGAGGGGTCGATGATATTCGGAATGACGTACATGATCTCGAGAATTTTGGCGTCAATTTCAGCCCTCTTCGCGTCGAGCTCCGCCTCCCGCTCATCGTTCATGCGCACCTTTTCTTTGTTCTCGTCGATCTGCTTCTGCAGCTCCGCCTTCTTCTCCTCATCCGCGCACTTTTTCAGCTGGCCGAAAAGCGGTCCGTTGGCCTTGGAGAGCTTGTTGTTCGCGGCCTTGATGGCCTCTACTTCCTGAATGGTGCTTCTGCGCTCCGCGTCGAGCCTGATCACTTCGTCCACGAGCGGGAGCTTTTCGTCCTGGAATTTCTTTTTGATGTTTTCTTTTACTGCTTCCGGGTTTTCTCTAAGAAACTTTATATCAATCATGGTGTATTTTCCTCCGCTATGATCATTTTATGCTTTTTTGATTCAGTCGTCTATCATCTCATCATGTCCGTACCGTTTTGCGATGCGGAGTGCGTCCACTTCCTCGTTGCTCAGCATGATGTACGATTCGCCCTTAACAATTTCCTTAATATAAAGGAAGCAGTTCTCCTTGCTGTGCACGGCGTTAAGGACGAATCCGGAATCGTAGTCATCCAGCATGGCAAGCGCGAAGCTCAGTCTGCCGCCCACATCGTCGAAGGCATCGTATTTGACAATTCCGTACTTGTGCAGGCTTCGCTGCTGAATGTCCGTGATTTCCGCGATCGTGCTGTCAACGGACCCCAGGCTTTTTGCGTATTTGTCGATCTTGCCGATTTTCTGGGAAATGTCCCGTTCGAGTGATATGCCGCTCTGTCCCTTCATGAAGCTGGAATATTTCGCGTTCAGTCTTCTGATTCTCGTCGCCATGGCAAATATTGCGACAACCAGGCCGATTTCGAGAATCAGGAGGACGATCAGCATCACTCCGACGTCGATTCCAGCTGAATTTAAAATATTACTCATGGTCTCCCCTTATCTTATGCGCTGCTGTTCAGGACCGGGCGGATAGAAGCATCTCATAGATCCGGTCCAGATCCTCATCCGAGTAGTACTCGATTTCAATTTTTCCCCGTGATTTTCCGGTCGCCCGGATGCTCACCTTTGTCGAGAGCGCCGTTTTCAGATTTTCGGCCAGTCCCTCCAGAAGAACATTTGTTCGATTCTCTGTCTCCCTGGGTTTCTCCTTTTTCGGCTTCAGGATATCCCGGACCAGTTTTTCGGTCTGCCGCACCGACAGGCGCTCTTTTATAACTGTTTCCGCCAGCTGAGTCTGTACATCCGGGGCCGGAATGCCCAGTATGGCTCTCGCGTGTCCCTCGGAAATGCGGCCGGTCTCCACCATCTTCTGCACCGCCTCATCAAGCCGCAGCAGGCGCATAGAGTTCGTCACGGCGGATCTGCTCTTCGAAACGCGCTGGGCTACCGATTCCTGGCTGAGCCCGTATTCCCTGACAAGTCTCTCGTAGGCCTTTGCCTCTTCGATGGGATTCAGGTCCTCGCGCTGGATATTTTCAATCAGAGCAACCTCGACCGCCTCCTGGTTTGTGAACTGCTTGATGATGACGGGCACTTCCTTAAGTCCCGCCTTCTGGGCAGCTCTCCATCTTCTCTCTCCGGCGATGATTTCGTAGTAGTCGTCCTTCTTCTGGACGAGGAGAGGCTGAATGATTCCGAACTGTCTGATCGAGTCTGCGAGCTCGGCGATCGCCGCGTCGTCGAAATATTTTCTCGGCTGTCCCCGGTTCGGTTCTACATCGGAGATTTTAAGAAGAATGACCTCTCCTTCCTTTTCATGAGCCTGCGTCTCTGATTCCATTACGGAGGCACCGGACTCCGCCTGCTCTGCAGAAGCACCGGATTCAGCTGCCTCATTTTCCGGAGCAGTTTCTTCTGTTTTCATCTCGGAAGTAACAGCTTCCGCTTCTTTTACGCCGGATGTCTCTTCTGATTTAATTTCGGAAGCCTTCTCGTCTGTCCCGTTTGCGACAGCAATCTCCTCAGTGCCTTTTCCTGAAGACATCTTTTTTGTTCCTTTTCCGGAACCGGCAGTTTTTGATATTCCGGCTGCTGTGTCCGCCTCAGCGGGTGTAATCATCTCCTGAAGCTCATCAGCTGATACATCTCTGGACGCCTTGGCTGATTTCTGCTCCGCTTTTTTACCACCTGACCTGGACCCGGATGCTTTTTTTGATGATTTTGCTTCCTTGCCGGCTTTTTCTGTTTTGGCAGGCTTTTTATCAGGAATTAATGCGTCAAGACCTCTGCCGAGTCCGCCGCGTTTTGCCATTATGTTTTCCTCCTCTTCTTTTTGGTCATCTCCTTTGCGAGCTCACGATAGGCCTGGGCTCCCGTGGAATGTGAGTCGTAGCGGATAATCGGAAGGCCGTAGCTTGGCGATTCCGCGAGACGCACATTCCTGGGTATCATTGTCTTGTAGACCTTGACGTCCAGATTTTCCTTAACGTTTGATACAACGTCTGATGAAAGATTGGTTCTGGAATCGTACATGGTAAATACGATGCCGTTAATCTTCAGATCCTCGTTCAGGCGCTCCTGAACAAGCCCAATGGTTTTCAGCAGCTGTGTGAGGCCTTCCAGCGCGTAGTATTCGCATTGAACCGGAATCAATACACTATCCGCGGCGGTAAGCGCATTCAGTGTCAGAAGTGAAAGCGATGGCGGACAATCGATCAGAATGTAATCATATTCTTTTTTCTGTTCGTAGATGGCCTTTTTCAGCAGAAATTCCCGGTCCTCCGCCTCCATCAGCTCAATTTCGGCGCCTGCCAGGTCTACATTAGAGGGAATGACATACAGCCTTCCGAATTCCGTCCGAACAGCGCATTCCTCAACCGTCGTCTCGCCGGTTAAAAGCTCATATACTGTGTTTTCGATGGAATTGCGGTCGATTCCGAGACCGCTCGTCGTATTGCCCTGTGGATCCAGGTCGATCAGGAGTACTTTTTTCAATCTCTCCGTCAGACAGGCAGACAGATTAATGGCGGTGGTAGACTTTCCTACACCGCCTTTCTGATTAGAAATAGCGATTATTTTACCCATTTTTCCCCATCCGGATCTGTTCTTTTCTCATTTTTATCCGTTTTGATAGTATAACACATTGCGGGGTGAAGATAAAGAAAAAGAGAATGTTTCACGTGAAACATTTATCAGGTGTTAATCGCCTACGTTTCACGTGAAACATCCTCCATGTTTAACAGTCCGTTTCACAAAACAGTATTCAGTTCGCTCGTTTGCCTTTATTTATGATTTGGTGTCTCTCTGAGGGGCATTTTGGCCGCTGTCCCGGCTTTTCTGGGATACTGCATGGGAGTTTTCTTTATTTTCTTCACTTTAATGAGTGTGCGGTCCATTTCGTTGATTTGGAAGGAGACTTTTTCTGCCTCTGAACCGCCCAGCGTCTTTATGGCGTACGCGGCATCTTCCAGCTCCGGATCGCAGTCCGGGCCCTTGTAGGCGATCCACATTCCGCCTGCTTTTACGAAGGGAAGGCAGTATTCCGAGAGTGCTGTCAGGTTTGCCACCGCTCTTGAGACGCAAATATCATATTTTTCTCTGTATTTTTTGTCTCTGGCCAGTTCCTCGGCTCTGGTATGGAGACCAAGAGCGCGATCCAGCTGCAGTTCCTCGATCACACGGTTGATAAAGCGGACTTTTTTTCCTACGGAATCTACCATCAGTACTTCTGTCTCCGGAAACATGATTTTTATGGGAATACCCGGAAAACCGGCTCCACTGCCCAGGTCCAGAATTTTGCTGTTCTTTCTGACATCCACCGCCCGGATCAGGGATAAGCTGTCGACCATGTGTTTCCACACCGCCTCTTCAAATCCTGTAATTCTTGTCAGGTTCATTGTCTGGTTCTGATCAAGGATCATTTCATAATAACGAAGCAGCAGATCAATTTGGTCATCGTCGGGTGTCAGTCCCAGAGATGAAACCGCACTTTTCATATATGCATGCTGTTCTGTCATCTGTATTATTCCTCTGTTTTTTATTGTCTTACGTTCTTACTTTCTCTGGTTTCTTACTTTTTTACTATTTTACGTTCTTATTTTTTTACAGTCTGACTTTTTCGGACTTCTTACTTCCTTACAATCTGATTTTTTCGGAGTTCTTACTTCCTTATAGTCTGACTTTTTTCGGAGTTCTTACTTCCTTACAGTCTAACTTTTTTCGGAGTTCTTACTTCCTTACGGTCTGACTTTCTTGAGATATATCCTTCATTACGGTCTCAGCGTCTTACAGTCCTTATTTCCTTCTATCTAATCTATACCCGTTCCTTATTTCCGGCCTCCGCCTGCTTTTTTGAGATACACGGCCAGGACGGATATATCCGCAGGGCTGACGCCTGCAATTCTCGAGGCCTGTCCAAGATTTTCCGGTCTGATTTCCTTCAGCTTCTGCCGCGCCTCAATTCTGAGAGAGGGTACATCGTCGTAATTGATTGAATCGGGGATTACCCTGCTTTCCATTTTTGTAAACTGAGCTACCTGACGGATCTGTCTCTCGATATAACCCTGATATTTTATTTCAATGTTAACCTGTTCCCTCACATCCGCCGGAAGCTCGGGTCTTTCCGGATCGACAGGAGAAAGCATATCGTAGTTCAGTTCCGGCCGGCGGATCAGCTCGGCCAGGGTAATTCCCGATTCAAGTCGGGTGCTTCCAGCCTCCTCGAGCAGGTTCTGAACAGCAGGTCCGGTTCCGATGTTGACTGTTTTTACGCGCTCGATTTCCTGACGGATCTGCGCCTCTTTGATTTTGATTTTTTCGTAGGTTTCTTCCGGAACCAGTCCCACCTGATAACCGTATTTCCGAAGTCTCATGTCCGCGTTGTCCTGGCGGAGAAGGAGACGGTATTCCGCGCGGCTCGTCATCATCCGGTAGGGCTCAAAGTTTTCTTTTGTGACGAGGTCGTCGATCAGAACGCCGATGTAGGCTTCCGATCTTAAGAGAACGAGCGGTTTCTGCCCCTTTATGTACTGCGCGGCGTTGATGCCGGCCATAATTCCCTGAGCTGCCGCTTCCTCGTAGCCGGAACTGCCGTTGAACTGCCCGCCCGAAAAGAGTCCCCTGATTTTTTTGAACTCCAGGGTGCTTTTCAGCTGGAGCGGAGCCAGGCAGTCATATTCGATCGCGTAGGCCGGTCTCACGATTTTCGCGTTTTCGAGGCCCGGGACGCTTCTGTACATGGCGAACTGCACGTCTTCCGGCATGGAGCTCGACATTCCGTCGATATACATTTCTCTCGTATATCTGCCCTCAGGCTCGATGAAGACTTGGTGTCTGTCTTTTTCCGCGAATTTCATCACCTTGTCCTCGATAGAGGGGCAGTAGCGGGGCCCCGTCGCGTGGATGACGCCGCCGTAGAGAGGAGATCTGTCGATGTTTTCGCGGATGATTCTGTGGGTCTCCGGATTCGTGTAGGTGAGCCAGCAGGATTCCTGATCGATCTGCACGCTCTCCGGGTCCGTGGAGAAGGAGAACGGGACCACTCTCTGATCGCCCTTCTGCTCCGAGCATTTTGAGAAGTCGATGGTCCTCCCGTCAATTCTGGCCGGCGTTCCGGTCTTGAATCTGACCAGAGAGATTCCATGCTCTTCCAGCGAAGCGGAGAGGTGATTGGCCGCCATCAGGCCGTTGGGACCCGTGGGATTGCTGACATCGCCGTATATGCAGCGCGCCTTCAGGTAGACGCCTGTGCACAAAATGACCGCCTTCGCATAGTATTCGGCTCCCGATACGGACCGGACGCCGGCGATGATATCCACATTATCCACGGATTTTGGTTCTAAATCGGTGCATAATTGATTTTTTTCCGCCGTATTTCCGATATTGTCAGACTTATTTGTGGATAACCCCTGTTCCCGCAGGTCTCTTTCGGTAATAAGCCCGCAGATTTCCTGCTGGCGGATCGTCAGATGATCCTGGTTCTCGAGTATTCTTCTCATAGACAGGGAGTATTCCGACTTGTCGGCCTGGGCGCGGAGGGAGTGCACGGCCGGTCCCTTGGAAATATTCAGCATCCTGGACTGAATAAAGGTCCTGTCGATATTTTTTCCCATCTCTCCCCCGAGGGCGTCGACCTCTCTTACCAGGTGGCCCTTTGAGCTTCCCCCGATGTTGGGGTTGCAGGGCATGAGCGCGATGGACTCCACGCTCACGGTAAAGAGGATGGTTTCAAGGCCCTGCCGCGCGCAGGCGAGGGCCGCCTCACAGCCGGCGTGTCCCGCCCCCACAACCACGACATCATATTGCTCTGTCACGTAAGGCATTTGCTTTATTTCCCCATACAAAATTTTTTAAAGATATTGTCAACAAGATCATCTCCGACTTCCTCGCCTATGATCTCGCCCAGAAGGCCGTAGGCATCCATGAAGTCCACGAGATACAGATCCTCTGTCATGCCGCTGTTTATGCTGTTCTCCACTTCATCGAGTGCCGAAACCGCTCCTGACACGGCCGCCATGTGGCGCGCGTTGGTGAGACAGAGCTCCTCGTTCCAGGCGGCGTTTCTGCCGAAGAACATGGCCCGGATCCGCTCCTCCAGTTCCCGCATTCCGGTCATATTCCGGACGGAGACGGGCAGAACCGGTGTGCCGTCCGCCATTTTTTCCAGCTCCTCCCGCGGGAGTTTTTCCGGCAGGTCCGATTTGTTGAGGAGAATCAGGGCGCGGCGCCCTCTGATCAGCTTCAGTATCTCCGCGTCATTTTCATCGGGCTCACGGGAGGAGTCGAATACGGCGAGCAGCAGATCGGCGTCACCCGCGTACTGTCTCGCTCGCTCGACGCCGATTTTTTCAATCTGGTCCCGCGCCTCCCGGATGCCCGCCGTGTCCAGGACGCGAAGCAGGATTCCGCCGATCCGGACCTGCTCCTCGAGCACGTCCCGGGTCGTCCCCTCTATTTCCGTGACGATCGCGCGCTCCTCGCCGGTCAGGGCGTTCAGCAGGGAGGATTTGCCCGCGTTGGGCTTCCCGACTATGACCGTCAGGATTCCCTCCTTCAGATACCGGCCCTCCTCATAGCTGTTTTTGAGGTAAATGAGCCTCTCCCTGACCTCCCTGATCCGGGATAGCAGCGTATCCTGATATCCGTCCAGGTCATAGTGCTCGGGATCGTCGAGCGCCGCCTCGATGAAGCTCATTTCATCCAGGAGGATGCCCCTCAGTGACTCGATTTCTCTCCGCACGGATCCGGAGAGCTGCAAGAGGGAGCTGCGCAGGGCGTCGCCGCTTTTCGCGCTGATGAGATCCATCACGGCCTCGGCCTCCGTGAGGTCGATCCGACCGCCGAGGAATGCGCGCTTGGTAAATTCACCGGGCTCCGCCAGCCGCGCGCCGTTCCGAAGAACGGTCTCAAGCACCCGGTTCATGACAAAGGGTCCGCCGTGGCAGTTGATTTCGGCCGTGTCCTCGGTCGTGTAGGTTTTCGGGCCCCGCATGATCATAACGAGGCATTCGTCGACGACGGGAGAAGAGGGAAGGTCCGGATCCCCGTCGACGATGTGCCCGTAATGTATGGTTCCCCCGGGATAGTTTTTTACGTCCGCCTTTTTTCCCGCCGTCTTTTTTCCCGGCCGGAATATGTCTGCCAGAACGGAAAAAGCTTCAGGCCCCGAAATCCGGATGATTCCGATGCCCGAAGCTGTCATTCCGCTGGCGACCGCAGCAATTGTATCGTTCATAGCCGCCCCATTTAAAATTTCTGCTTATCTTATAATCAATTCCTGTCCGTTTTGTCCGAAAGGATGCTCTCTCCGGTGCCGCAGCTGCAGATCCGCCGGATAAGAACCGGTTCGGTTTTATCTCTTCGGAGCCACAACGACGTGTCTGTAGGGCTCTTCTCCCTCGCTGTAGGTCTCCACGAATTTGTTGCTCTGAAGAGAGGAGTGGATGATCCGTCTCTCGTAGGGATTCATGGGCTCAAGGGCAACCGGCCGTCTGGTCTTTTTGACCTTGTAGGCGATGTTTCTTGCCAGGTTGTTGAGCGTGTCCGCGCGGCGCGCCCTGTAGTCCTCCGTGTCGAGCTTCACTCTCACATAGTCGCCCGCCGCCTTGTTGACCACGAGGCTGGTCAGGTACTGGAGCGAATCCAGGGTCTGCCCGCGCTTTCCGATCAGGATACCCATCTCGTCTCCGGAAAATGAGCAGCACACGGATCCGTCGTTCTTATTGTACTCCGTGTGAATGTCCGCCTCGATCTCCATCGCGGAGAAGACTGACTTGAGGAAGTCCTCCGCGGCGGTGATGAGAACCGCTGCCTCCTCGTCCGTGCGGATCCTGATCTCGCGCTCCGGCTTCGGCTTAGAGGGCTCCGGTCTCGAAGATACGATTTCCTGACGGCTTTCCTTCTCGGCGCGGAAACCGCGGCCGCGGTTTCTGTCGCGGTTTCTTCCGCCCCTGCCCTCGCGGGGTTCTCTCTTTTCCCTGCGCTCCTCGGCGCCCTCGCGGACGGAGGCAGAGCTGGCTCTGGCCGCGGCCGCCGCGGCGCGCTTTTCAATCTCGTCGCTCGTGATGATCTTTTTGTCCTCACCGGCCGGCTCATTTTCAGAAGCGACCGCTTCCGGGGCTGCTTCAAGCGGTGCTTCGGCCTTCGCGCCGGCCTCTTCCTCCGCCTGCTTTTTAACGGCGGGAGAGGGGGCGGCGGGCTGCTTTTCCGCTTCTTTCTTCTCTGATTTCACGCAGGCCCGGATGATCGCGGGCTTCGCGCCGATTCCGAGGAATCCGTTGGAGGATTCCTGTACGACTTCATAGTCAAGCTTGTCCGATGTGACTCCCAGTTCCACACAGGCCTGCGTGATGGCCTCCTGAACGGTCTTTGCCGTAAGTGTTCTGTATTCCATCTCAACCTCTCCGTATCACTCTTTATTTCTTATAATCGTTGTTCTTTCTGGAGTTTTTCTCGTCGTACGCCTTTACCATATTGGCCTTGGCGGCGATGGAGCCGGGGCGCGCCTGTTTGTTGTAGTAGGCGGTGGATTCCTCGATTCTCTTTTTGTTGGCCTCGGCGCTTTTCTGGGCCCGCTCCGCGCGCTCTCTGTTCTCCGCCTCGAAGCTGCGGGTGGAGAGGTGAGCCGTGTTGGTGATCTTCTGCGGGGGAAGTCCCTGCTTCTCCCTCTTTTTGTTCATTTTCTCCTGTGCGGCCTGGATAATCTGCTCCGGAGATTCCTGATCGAGCTTTCTGTTGATCAGGAACTGCTGGATGGAGCGGATCACCGCGCTGAAGATCCAGTAGATACCGACACCGACCGGAAGCGTCAGGCAGAAGAAGGCCGACATGAGGGGCATCATGGTATTCATGGACTTCATGGTCGCGTTCACCGAGTTTGCCGTGTCGTCCGCGGCCGCCGTCTGGGGCTGGGGCATGAGCTTGAAGTTCAGCCACTGCGTAAGCCAGGCGAGAATCGGGAAGAGAAGGGCGGCAAAGATGAAGATAAAATTCTTATCCGCCCAGGAGTTGCGGACGATCTCCATCGGCGTATCGGAAATGCTGAGGCCGAGGAAGTTGGTCGCCCTGTGCACATACTGGTGGATGGAGGACAGGGTCTGCTCGTAGGAGGCACCCTGCGCATTTTCAAGGAGAGACGTCCACTGCTTGGTCGTAAGGCCGTAGACTGCGTCTATGATGTTCTTTGTCTCGCCGGCGCCGTAGTTCCGCGTAAGAAGGGACGCGTTCGTGTCCGTCACGAACTTGCCGAACATGGCCGTGAATTCGCTGTTCTCCGCGATTTCGCCGATGCGGTTTCCGATGATGGTGATGTAGCCTGGAATCTTGTAGATGACCTGATAGAGGGCGAAGAGTACCGGCATCTGAATGAGCAGCTGGACGCATGAGCCCATGGGGGATACGCCGTATTTGGCGTAGACCGCGTTTGTCTCATCCATCATCCTCTGCTGTGAGACCTGGTCCTGCTTTCCCTTGTACTTGGCCTGGATCTTCTGGATCTCCGGCTGCATCAGGTTGTTCAGCTTGGAGAATCTCTGCTGGCGGATCTGAAGCGGCATCATGGCCATGAGAAGTATGACCGTAAAAATGATGATCGCAAGGCCTACGTTCGGAATTCCGATCCTGCTGATCACGGAAAAGATCCCGTTCATCAGAATGCCCAGGATCTCCGCCACCCATTTTACAATGGGCATGGAACTCTTGGTTAATACAACAAGCACGTTTCCTACCTCCTTAGTGGAATATATGCGCGGACCTATGATTCTTCATAAAGCTCCGCTTATCTGACAGCATCGCGGGACCACCCGCGCCACCTTCTGAATAAAAAACCGGGCTCCGCCGCGGCCTGTGCCGCTACTTTACCGGATCGTAGCCTCCCCTCGAAAAGGGGTTGCACCGCAGAATTCTCCACAGCGCAAGAGCCCCTCCCTTAAACGGCCCGTACTTTTCAATCGCCATAATACCGTACTGTGAACAGGAGGGGATATACGGGCATCGGTAGCCCTTATATGGAGAATAATATTTCTGATAAAGCCTGATCAGTGCGATCAGAATCTTTCCGAGTATACGAATCATACTTTTTCAGTGAATCTTCGCGGCCAGACGGAGCACCGATCTCTCCAGATCATGGTAATCTGCTTCCGCCGCCTTCACGCGGGCGATCAGAATGAAATCGCGGCCTTCCGGAAATGCGCCCGGGTTTAGTCTTGCGATCTCCTTCAGCCTTCTCTTTATTCTGTGGCGCACCACACTGTTTCCGACCTTTTTGCTGACGGAAATGCCGAGTCTGGCTTCCGCCCCCTCTTCCCGCGCGAGACTGTACAGCACGAGAAGAGAATCCGCCTTCGATCGGCCTTGGCGGTATACGCGCGAAAAATCGCTCTGCTTCTTAAGTCCAGTCAAAATTTCAAGATTCTCCATAGGAAAAAAGACCACATCGCTGTGGTCTTTATTCATTCCTTAAGCGGAAAGCACTTTTCTTCCTTTTCTTCTTCTTGCCGCAAGGACCTTTCTTCCGCCCTTCGTCGACATCCTGGCGCGGAACCCGTGCACTCTGGCATGGGAGATCTTCTTCGGCTGAAACGTCATTTTACTCATTTCAACACCTCTACCCCAAATCCAATTTTGCAAATTGCCAGTCTATTATAGTAAATATGGCCGCAGCCTGTCAAGAATTTTTTTGTTTTTTTATTTTCCCTTTTCGAGTGGTTGACGTAACTTTATCCACAAACCGTGGATAACTCTGTGGATAAACACTGAAATAACCGGTGTATGCCCCGGAATAAGTCCGCAAAACTCCTCTGTTTCAATGAAAGACCCTGTTGATACACAAGAATGCACTTATCAACAGAAGGCCGCTTATGATCACGACTTATGGAAACGTATTTAAGGTTTTTGCCGCAGCGGCCGCATTTTGCGGGGACTCACAAGGCTTGTAAAAAAGTCTTTCCTATTATAAAATAGTATTCGATTAAGATTTGAAAATGGGGTATCTTCACTTTATGGATAATCTGACGATTCTGACGGAGAGCTGGCCGGAGATTCTTGACCGGATCAAGGAGGAAAATGATCTGACGGCCGTCTCTTTTTCTACCTGGATTGAACCGCTGCGGCCGATCGCGGCCGACCAGGAGGGCCTGACCTTATTCGTACCGATGGGAAGGATGGCCATCAATCTCCTCAACAAGAGATACACGCTCATCATCCGGAACGCAGTCCGGGACACCACGGGACTCCGTCTCCGCATCCACTACACGGACAGGGAAGAGCCGGGAGAGGAATATATCAGGGAAGAGGGCGAAGAGTTTACAAAGGCAATGGAAGACGCACACCTGGATCCGAAGTATACCTTCGAATCTTTTGTTGTGGGCTCAAATAACAAGTTCGCCCACGCAGCGGCCCTGGCCGTCGCGGAATCGCCGGGTGAGTTCTACAATCCCCTCTACCTCTACGCGGGCGTGGGGCTGGGAAAGACCCACCTCATGCACTCGATCGCGCATTTTGTCCTGAAGAATAATCCCGACGCGAGAGTCATGTACGTCACCTCCGAGGTGTTTACCAACGAGCTGATCGACTCCATCAGGAACGGCAATAATTCCGCGATGTCAAAGTTCAGGGAGAAGTACCGGAATGTGGACATGCTCCTCATCGACGATATCCAGTTCCTGATCGGGAAGGAATCCACGCAGGAGGAGTTTTTCCACACCTTCGAGACCCTGTACGGCCAGAAGAAGCAGATCGTCGTCTCCTCGGACAAGCCGCCCAAGGACCTCAATATTCTGGAGGAGCGCATCCAGTCCCGCCTCGAGATGGGACTCATCGCGGATATCAGCTCTCCGGATTATGAGACGCGCATGGCGATTCTCCGAAAGAAGATGGAGATTGACGGATACACGCTTGATAACCAGGTCGTGGATTATATCGCGACCAATATCCGCTCCAATATCCGGGAGCTGGAGGGATGTCTCAACAAGATCCACGCGATGGCCGTGCTGGAAAAGAGCGTGATCGATCTTCCGCTGGCCGAGAGGATTCTGGCGGATATCATCAATCCGGACACGGAGAGGGTGATCACGACAGACGTGATTATCTCCGCCGTGGCCGATCATTTTAATCTGTCTCTTCAGGAGATCCGAAGCCAGAAGAGGGACAAGAAGTATGTGTATCCGAGAATGATCGCCATGTATTTAAGCCGCGATCTGACGGAGGACTCCTACACGACGATCGCGTCCGCTTTTAATAAGAAGGATCACACGACCGTCATCTCCGGCTGCAAGAAGATCGAGCGGGATATTGAGATCAATCCCCAGACAAAAGCCGCCGTGGAGGCGATCAGGAAAAAGCTGGTCCCCTAGAGGGACGCCGCGGCTTCTTTTCCACCGTGTCCACGTGCAGTGCCTGTGAGCGGAATTGTGAACAGACGCGGAAAGACACACCGGCCACATTTTCAAAGGGACATTTCCACATGGTTGTTCTTTCCGGAAAATGCGGCTGTTCCGCGGCCTGAGGCCACTTACCCACATATGCACAGGCCCTATTAAGACTGCTTCTGATTTCTTTTTATTTATTTATTTATTGATTAATACCGACAGGAGATCCAGCTATGAGATTTACCGCTGCAAAGTCTGACCTGCAGAACGCGGTTAGCACAGTAATTCGCGCCGTTCCCTCACATACGACCATGACGATTCTGGAGTGCATTCTGATTGAGGCCAGAAATAATCTCCTTATTATGACCGCCAACGACATGGAAATGGGAATTGAGACGCATATTCACGCTTCCGTGGAGGAGGAAGGCGTCATCGCCCTCGACGCGAAGCTTTTTTCCGAGATCGTGAGAAAGTTTCCCGATGACCGCGTCTATTTCGAGTCGGACAGCAATCACCAGGTGCTGATCCGGAGCGGAAAGGCCAGGTTCCAGATCGGCGGACGGGAGGGAGAGGAATTTCCGGAGCTTCCCTCCATCGAGAGGGATGAGAGCGTGACGCTCTCCCAGCTGACCCTGAAGTCTCTCATCCAGGACACGATTTTCTCCACGGCTTCCGGGGAGAACAACAAGATCATGACGGGCGAGCTCTTCGAGATCCGCGGCGATATTCTGAGAATCGCGGCCCTCGACGGACACAGAATCGCCATGAGGCGCGTGGCGATCCGCGGGAATTATCAGGACCGCAGGGTCATCGTTCCCGGAAAGACGCTCACGGACATCAGCCGCATTCTCTCGGGGGAGATGGACGATCTCGTGAATCTGTTCTTCGCGAGGAATCATATTGTCTTCGAGATTCCGGGGACCATCGTCGTATCCCGCCTTATCGACGGAGATTATTTTAATGTGGACCAGATGATGTCCAGTGATTACGACACGAAGATCACGGTGAACCGCGCCCTCCTTATGGGATGCGTGGACCGCGCCTCCCTCTTTGTGCGGGAGGGAGACAAGAAGCCGATTATCGTGGAGGTCGAGGATCAGGAGATGAAGCTCTCCATCGACTCGCCCATGGGTTCCATGAATGAGGAGCTCGATATCGAGAAGGAGGGGAAGGATCTGGTGATCGGTTTCAATCCCCGCTTCATCATGGACGCCCTGAAGGCCGTGAGCGATGAAAATGTGACGCTCTATCTCTTAAATCCCAGGGCGCCGCTCATCATGAGGGACGATGATCAGAGCTACACGTATCTGATTCTTCCTGTCAATTTTACGAGGTGACAGAGGTTTTTATGAATACACTGAAGGTACGCGGTGAATATATTACTCTGGGCCAGGTCCTTAAGGCGGCCGGCCTCGTCGAAAACGGCGCCGAGTCGAAGGAAGTGATTCAGGCCGGAGAGGTCATGGTGGACGGGGAGACCGAGACGCGCCGCGGCAGGAAGCTGCGCGGCGGCGAGACCGTGCAGTTTGACGGGTCGGAGATTCAGATTGTACGTTAAATCGCTTGATCTAAAGAATTACAGGAATTACAGGGAGCTCTCCCTCACCCCGTCCCCGGGAATCAATATTTTTTACGGGAGCAACGCGCAGGGGAAGACGAATATTCTCGAGTCCGTGTACCTGGCCGGGACGACGAAGTCCCACAGGGGTTCCAAAGACCGGGATATCATCAAAAAGGGAGAGGATGAAAGTCATATCCGCATGCTGTTTATGCGGAGGGACAATGAGTACCGCATAGACGTCCACTTAAAGCGCGGGCGCGCGAAGGGCATAGCGGTGAACGGCCAGCCCTTAAAGAGGGCGGCGGATCTTTTCGGAATCACCTCTTTCGTGTTCTTTTCGCCGGAGGACCTCGGCATCATCAAGAACGGCCCCTCCGCGAGAAGGCGGTTTCTTGATCTCATGCTGAGCGCGGCCGACAGGGTCTATCTGACGGAGCTCTCCAGGTACGGGAAAATTCTCTCTCAGAGAAATGCGCTGCTTCACGAGGCCGCATTTGACAGGAGCAGGATTCCGGAGATCGATATCTGGGACGCGGAGCTTGTCCGGTGCGGCATCTCGCTGATTGAGGCGCGGGAGGCCTTTATCGGCCGGTTCGGAAAGACGGCGGCCGAAAAGCACAGGGTTCTCACGGGCGGCAGGGAGGATCTCCTCATCCTGTATGAGAAAAATGCGTCCGCTTCGGACTTCGCCGACACGGTCAGCCGCCTCCGGGACACGGATCTTCGGACGAAGATGACGAACGCGGGCCCCCACAGGGATGATCTTCTGATCAGCGCGAACGGCATGGATCTTCGGACCTTCGGCTCCCAGGGCCAGCAGAGGACCGCCGCTCTTTCCATGAAGCTGGCGGAGATTGAGATTCTGGAGAAGATTAGGGGCGACCGGCCGGTTCTTCTTCTCGACGACGTTCTGTCGGAGCTGGACGACACGCGGCAGAGCGCGCTCCTTGAGGGAATCAGGGATACGCAGACCCTGATCACCTGCACGGGGCTGGATGATTTTGTGAAAAAGAATGTCCGCGCGGACAGGATCTTCCATGTGGCGGACGGAGAAATAAAGGAGCAGATACAGACGTATGAGCAATGAGATCAATCAGGAATACGGCGCTGATCAGATCCAGATTCTGAAAGGGCTGGAGGCGGTCCGAAAGAGGCCGGGCATGTATATCGGCTCAACCTCTCTTCGCGGCCTGCATCATCTGGTCTATGAGATTGTGGACAATTCCGTGGACGAGGCACTTGCCGGAAGCTGTGATCATATTGAGGTGACGGTTCATCAGGATAATTCCGTGACGGTGACGGACAACGGGCGCGGCATCCCGGTAGGCATCAATCATCAGGCGGGCATCCCCGCCGTTGAGGTCGTGTTTACGATTCTTCACGCCGGCGGAAAGTTCGGCGGCGGCGGATACAAGGTTTCGGGAGGCCTTCACGGCGTCGGCGCGTCCGTCGTCAATGCGCTGTCCGAGTGGCTGGAGGTCAGGATTTTCCACGAGGGAAAGATCTATCAGCAGAGGTATGAGCGCGGAAAGACCATGTACAAGCTGAAGGTGGTCGGGGACTGCGATCCGGAAAAGCACGGGACCAGCGTCACATTTTTCCCGGACAGGGAGATCTTTGACGACATCGAGTTTGATTTTGATACCCTGAAGACCAGATTCCGCGAGATGGCGTTTCTGACCAAGGGTCTCAAGTTTACCTTTACGGATGAGAGGCCGGAGGAGGGACCGAAGGAGAGGGTCTTCCACTATGAGGGCGGCATCGTTGAGTTTGTCCAGTATCTGAACCGCAGCTCCACGGCGCTTTATCCGCAGGTCGTGTACTGCGAGGGAGAGAAGAACGGCGTGCTCGTCGAGGTCGCCATGCAGCACAACGACGGGTACAAGGAAAATACCTACGGTTTCGTCAATAATATCGTGACGCCGGAGGGCGGCATGCACGTGGAGGGATTCCGCGCGGCGCTCACCAAGGTGTTCAATGATTACGCGAGGAAGAATAAGCTGCTGAAGGACTCGGAGCCGAACCTTACGGGCGAGGATATCCGGGAGGGTCTGACCGCGATCATTTCCGTCAAGATCGAGGATCCCCAGTTCGAGGGACAGACCAAGATGAAGCTCGGCAATTCCGAGGCGAGGAGCGCCGTGAATTCGATCATGAGCGAGCAGCTGACGATTTTCCTCGAGCAGAATCCCAATGTCGGGAAGGCGACGGTGGATAAGTCCATTCTCGCGCAGAGGGCCAGGGAGGCCGCCAGAAAGGCCAGGGATCTGACGAGAAGAAAGTCGGCTCTTGACGGCATGTCGCTTCCCGGAAAGCTGGCGGACTGCACGGATAAGAATCCGGCCAACTGCGAGATCTTCATTGTCGAGGGTGATTCCGCCGGCGGCAGCGCGAAGACGGCCAGATCCCGCGCGACGCAGGCCATCCTGCCGCTTCGCGGGAAGATTCTCAATGTGGAGAAGGCGCGGCTCGACCGCATCTACGGGAATGCGGAGATAAAGGCGATGATCACCGCCTTCGGGACGGGAATTCACGAGGACTTCGATATCGAAAAGCTCCGCTACGACAAGATCATCATCATGACGGATGCCGACGTGGACGGGGCCCATATCGCGACGCTCATGCTGACATTTCTCTACCGCTTCATGCCGGAGCTCATCAAGACCGGGCACGTCTATCTCGCGACGCCGCCTCTCTACAAGGTCGAGAAGAACCGGAAGATCTGGTACGCGTACTCCGACGCGGAGCTCGACGGGATTCTTCAGGAGATCGGGCGCGACAGCGGGAACAAGATCCAGCGCTACAAGGGTCTCGGCGAGATGGACGCGGATCAGCTCTGGGAGACGACCATGGATCCGGAGCGGCGCATTTTAAAGAGAGTGAATATGGATGAGGACGCGGCTTCGGAGATCGATCTCACCTTTACGACTCTCATGGGCGACAAGGTGGAGCCCAGGCGTGAATTCATCGAAGAAAACGCGAAGTATGTGACTAATCTTGACGTGTAAATATATCTATCTGGAAGGAATGTTGAATGGACGATAAAATCTTTGACCGGATTCAGGAGGTGGATCTCAAAAAGACCATGGAGACATCGTATATCGATTATGCGATGTCCGTCATCGTGGCGAGAGCGCTTCCGGATGTCCGGGACGGATTAAAGCCGGTGCAGAGGCGCGTGCTGTGGTCCATGATCGAGTTAAATAACGGACCTGATAAACCGCACAGAAAATGCGCCCGTATCGTCGGCGATACAATGGGTAAATATCATCCCCACGGGGACAGCTCGATTTACGGCGCGCTTGTCAATATGGCCCAGGAGTGGTCATTTCACTATCCGCTCGTGGACGGCCACGGGAATTTCGGCTCCGTGGACGGGGATTCGCCCGCCGCGATGAGATACACGGAGGCCAGGCTCTCCAAAATTTCCATGGAGATGCTGGCCGATATCAATAAGAATACGGTCGATTTCTCCCCCAACTTCGACGAGACGGAGAAGGAGCCCACGGTGCTCCCGGCCAGGATTCCGAATCTTCTGATCAACGGAACCACCGGCATCGCGGTCGGCATGGCCACCAATATGCCCCCTCACAATCTCGGCGAGGTGGTGGACGCCTGCGTGAAGATGATTGACGATAAGGTCGCGGGCGGGGAGACGGAGATCGAGGATCTCATGAAGATCGTGAAGGGGCCGGATTTTCCGACCGGCGCCACCATCCTGGGAAGGCGGGGCATCGAGGACGCCTACCGGACGGGGCACGGGAAGATTATCGTCCGCGCCGTCTCGAAGATCGAGACGATGGCGAACGGAAAGTCCCGGATTCTCATCACGGAGCTCCCCTACCTGGTCAACAAGGCGAGGCTCATCGAGTCGATCGCGGATCTCGTCAGAAACAAGAAGATCGACGGAATCACGTCTCTTAATGATCACTCGAGCCGCGAGGGAATGGAGATCTGCATCGAGGTCCGCCGCGACGCGAACGCGAATGTGATCCTCAATCAGCTCTATAAGCACACGCAGCTTCAGGATACGTTCGGCGTCAACAACCTGGCCCTCGTGGACGGGCAGCCGAAGGTGATGAATCTGAAGGAGATCCTGGTGTACTATCTGAAGCACCAGGAGGATGTGGTCACCCGCCGCACCAAATATGATCTCAATAAGGCGGAGGAGCGCGCCCACATCTTGAAGGGCCTGCTCATTGCGCTCGACCACATCGACGAGGTGATCCGGATCATCCGGGGCTCCCAGACGGTGCAGATCGCCAAGGAAGAGCTCATGAAGCGCTTCGGCCTTTCGGACGCTCAGGCCCAGGCGATCGTGGACATGCGTCTCCGCGCCCTGACCGGTCTCGAAAGAAGCAAGCTCGAGGCCGAGTATGAGGAGCTCATGAAGACGATTGAGCACCTGAAGGCGATTCTCGCGGACAAAAATCTGCTGCTCGGGGTCATAAAGGACGAGCTGATGGCCGTCCGCGCAAAATACGCCGACGACAGAAAGACGCAGATCGTGTTCGATTCCTCGGACATCTCCGTCGAGGATATGATTCCGGATGAGAGCATGGTGATCACGGCGACGCAGCTGGGTTACATAAAGCGCATGACGGTGGATAATTTCCGCATGCAGAACCGGGGCGGCAAGGGAATCCGCGGCATGCAGACGATCGAGGACGACGCGGTGGCGGACGTCATGATGACGACGAACCACAACACCATCCTCTTCTTCACGAATCTGGGCCGCTGCTACCGCCTGAAGGCATGGGAGATCCCGGAGGCGTCGAGGACCGCCCGGGGCACGGCGCTCGTCAATCTTCTGCAGCTGCAGCCGGATGAGCATGTGACGACGGTTCTGCCGGTCCGCGGGATCACGGAGGATGCCTGTCTCGTCATGGCGACGAAGAAGGGCGTGGTGAAGCGGACTCCCATGGCCGCATTTTCCAATATACGGAAGACGGGCCTAAATGCCATCACGCTCGGCGAGGACGATGAGCTGATTCAGGTGAAATGGGACGATTCCGACCAGGATCTCCTCCTTGTGACGAAGGACGGCATGAGCATCCGCTTCAACGCGACGGATGTCCGCTCCATGGGCAGATCCGCCGGCGGCGTCCGGGGCATCAGGCTTCAGGACGGCGACGAGGTCGTGAATATGATCACGGAGAAGCAGGGAAGCCACGTCCTCTTCATCTCCGAGAACGGGCTCGGAAAGCTGACCGCTTTCAAGGAGTTCACGACGCAGCACCGCGGCGGAATCGGCCTTAAGTGCTACAAGATCACGGATAAGTCCGGCCGCCTCGTGGGCGCGAGGGCCGTCAATGAAAATGACGAGATCCTCCTCATCACGACGGAAGGCGTGATGATCCGGACGAGCTGCTCCAGCATCTCGATTCTGGGCAGGATCACCACCGGCGTTAAGATTATGGATCTCGGCGAGGGCGTCTCCGTCGCAAGCTTCACGAAGGTGAAGATTGAGGGAGATTCGGCCGCTGCCGGGGAGGACGCGGAGCCGGGTGCTGATGCAGGTGTGGAGTCCGGCGAAGAGTCGGACCTTGATGCAGGCGTGGAACCGGGTGCTGAGTCTGATGTTGATGATGACGCGGGTGTTGACGCTGAGTTTAATGACGGGTCTCACGGGACGCCGTTCGCTGATGCGGATGACGGATCTCATGTGATGCCGTCCGCGGATGCGGAGCCGGAGAGCGGAGACGGGAAGATGCCTTTCGCCGACCGGGGGATCGATGAGCTGATCCGTCGGGCAGAGGAAGACGCGGAGGACCGTGATGCCGGCGTCGGTGAAGATGAATAAAACCGCAGCTGTGTGAAGTATGAATAATGAATGCCGCGGCAGTATGAATGATAAATGCCGCTGCTGTATGAATTATGAATAAGGAAAAGCGCTGATCGTTCAGGTCAGCGCTTTTTGATTTCCCTGAAAAAGCCGAGCCGGAGGTCTCTGTCTTCGAGATAGACCGGGCGGTTCGTCCATCCGTCGGCACTTTGATATCGGAACTGTCCCTCTTTGTCCGTGTCGTAGCTGTAGCAGATCAGGTGGTGATTTTTATATTTTCTGTGATGAAGAAGCATGACATAGAGCATGGATCCGCGATCGAGCGCCCTGCGGGCGAGGCCCGGCGTGAGCGGGCGGGGAAGCGATACGCTGATGTTCCGGATTCCGGCTTTCCGCAGCATGATGCGGAGATACGGTCCGGAGAGTATGTCCGAGGTCCCTCCGTAAAAGTGAAAGAGGTTCATATTGAAATACATGAGATGCCGGCGGCCGAAGCGGGCGGTGTCGAGGAAGACATTTTTTGCCTCGTCCGCGAGCTGCGTGCGGCTTTTTTTGATCACCGGACCCCTCCGCACCGGCGTGTCCTCCTCGCTCAGGCAGGTCATGATCACGTTTGTAATCGCGGTCGGTCCGCAGTGATTGACGAAGCCCCGGCCGAGCTTTGTGAATTCGCCGGTGGAGGCGTAGAAGGACGACGGAAGCCAGGTTCCGTTGTATGTTCCGCCCGGGGCGGCGCTATGATTTCTTTGCGGATGCTTTGGATCTTTCATAGGGTCTATTATGCCCTTTTTTTGCCGGGTTGTATAGGAGAGATTGTTGAGCCGGAAAGTATGCTTTGTGAATCAAGTGACAGTTCCAGAGATTTCTGAGTTTTTTCATCCACAGGGGAAAAGTGCGTCATCTCCTCAGGCGGAGACTCTCTCCTGGGGGAAAGCTCAGCCTTGCTTCAGATTCCCCCAATAGTCCACGACGGTTGGAGGTTATCGTATCTTCGCAGTTGAATTCCCCAAAGCAGAAGCAGTCGCCTGGGGGAAAACTCAGCCTTGCTTCAGATTCCCCAAATAGTCCATGACGGTTGGAGGTTATTGTATCTTCGCAGTTGAATTCCCCAAAGAGTAAGCTGTTGCCTGGGGGAAAACTCAGCGTTGCTTCAGATACCTCCAATAGACCAGGACGGTTGGAGGTTATCGTAT
>CAYLHR010000005.1:0-16159 GCA_964383335.1 uncultured Lachnospiraceae bacterium | reverse complement strand
CCATGACGGTTGGAGGTTATCGTATCTTCGCCGTCGAATTCCCCAAAGCAGAAGCAGTCGCCTGGGGGAAAGCTCAGCGTTGCTTCAGATACTTCCAATAGACCATGACGGTTGGAGGTTATCGTATCTTCGCCGTCGAATTCCCCAAAGCGAAAGCAGTCGAATTCCCCAAAGCACAAACTCACGAATGGGGCGAAGTCCTTAAAGAAAAGAGGGGTAAAAGGCGGTTCCTTTCATAAAAATAAATGTGTATATATTGTAGTATATTAATCGTTTAAGTTTTGAACAGTTATGAAAATAAGACAACAATAAGAGCAAATTATGAGCAATATCTGTTAAATTGACGGCAAAATATGTAAAGTATCTTTCGAAAGCAAGGCGTAAAATGATTGCATCCAAACACCGTCGGCCGGAAGGGGATGGCCGGCATGAAAACGAAGGAGGTAAAACATGAAACGTAAAGTCCTTGCTTTGTTATTGACAGCCAGTATGGCAATGACCGCTCTCGCGGGCTGCGGCGGCAGTTCCGGCGATGCGGCGGCACCGGCGTCTGAAGCTGCTGAGGCTGCTTCCGAGGCTGCGGCGGAAGAAGCTCCTGCGGAAGAGGCGGCTGAGGAAGAGGCGGCTGAGGAAGAAGCGCCTGCGTCCGAAGCTGCGGAAGCTCCGGCTGCCGAGGCCGGCGGAGATAATGTGATTAATCTCTGGTCATTCACGGACGAAGTTCCGAACATGGTCAAGAAGTTCAAAGAGACCCATCCGGATTTCCCGTATGAGGTGAAGGAAACCATCATCGCGACGACAGACGGCGCTTATCAGCCGGCTCTGGACCAGGCGCTTCAGTCGGGCGGAGCGGACGCACCGGATATGTACTGTGCCGAGGCCGCTTTCGTTCTTAAGTATACGCAGGGCGATATGGCCAGTTTCGCAGCTCCCTATGAGGATCTCGGAATTGACGTTGAGAACGAGATTAAGGAAGCCGACATCGCTCAGTATTCCGTCGATATCGGAACCAATCCGGACGGCAAGGTTGTCGGCCTCGGATATCAGGCGACGGGCGGCGCTTTCATCTACAGAAGAAGCATCGCGAAGGACGTCTGGGGAACCGATGATCCGGAAACTGTCGCCGAGAAGATCGGCGCCGGCAGCGACAGCTGGGATCAGTTCTTCGCTGCAGCGGAAGAGCTGAAGGCTAAGGGATACGGCATTGTGTCCGGCGACGGCGATATCTGGCACGCGGTTGAGAACAGCTCCGATCAGGGATGGATCGTTGACGGAAAGCTTAACATCGACCCGAAGAGAGAGGCCTTCCTCGATCTCTCCAAGCAGCTCTATGACAATGATTATATGAATGATACACAGGACTGGCAGGATGCCTGGTTCGCCGACATGAAGGGCGAAGGAACAAAGCAGATCTTCGGATTCTTCGGCCCGGCATGGCTCATCAACTACACGATCGCTCCGAACTGCGGCGGCGAGGCTGTCGGTGAAGGCACCTATGGTGACTGGGCTGTCTGCGCTCCTCCGATCGGATTCTTCTGGGGCGGCACATGGGTTCTGGCCAACAATAATTCCGCGAAGAAGGAAGCTGTCGGCGAGATCATCGACTGGATCACTCTTAACTGCACGGAAGACGGCCTTCAGTACATGTGGGCCAACGGCACTCTGAACGGCGAAGGCGGCACGAAGGACTGCGTCGCTTCCGGTACGGTCATGGCCATGTCCAACGGCGAGCTTGACTTCCTCGGCGGACAGAATATGTTCGACGCCTTCGTTCCGGCGAACCAGTACGCGAACGGCAAGAACCTGACACAGTATGACGAGACCATCAACCTCAAGTGGAGAGATCAGGTCCGCGCCTATGTCCACGGCGAGAAGTCCCGCGACGAAGCGATCGCTTCCTTCAAGACGGACGTCGCCGACAACCTCGATGTGGAAGTTGAATAAGTCAGCTGATTCTTTCAGCAGATCTTAAAAGCAGTTTTTAAGGCAAGGGGTGGGGGCGTAAAAGCCCCCATTCTTATAGAAAAGAATCGAAAAGAACCGGTAAAGCTGAGGGAGTGGTTAAATGAAGCAGAAGAAACGGAAGGGATACGCGAAGTACGGATATATTTTCGCACTGCCGTTTACAATCGCGTTTTTGATTTTTTCCCTGTATCCGATCCTTTATACCCTGACAATCGGGTTCACGGATCTGAAGGGGCTTGGCAATACGAATTTTCATTTTCTCGCGGATGATCCTTTCAAGAATTACCGCGCGATTCTGACCAGTGAGACGTTCCGCACGGCGCTGAAGAACACGGTAAAGATCTGGCTGTGCAATTTTATTCCTCAGATCGTGCTGGCGCTGTTCCTCACGGCGGCATTTACGGACAGGCGGACAAAGATCCGGGGCCAGGGCATTTTCAAGGTCCTTTTCTATATGCCGAATATCATCACGGCCGCTACGATCGCGATTCTCTTTAACGCGATGTTCGGCTATCCCATGGGTCCGATGAACGATCTTCTCGCGACGGCCAACAAGGTGAGATTCCTGCACGGCATTCTGGATAAGATGGGACTTGGCAATCCGCCGGTCTATTTCCTGCAGAGCAAGGCAACGGCCCAGAAGGTCGTGATCTTCATTCAGACCTGGATGTGGTACGGATATACGATGATCAACCTGATCTCAGGCGTCCTGGGAATCAGCCCCGATATTTTCGAGGCGGCGGAGGTGGACGGAGCCAACAGGATCCAGACCTTCTTCCTGATCACGATACCGAATATCAAGACGATTCTCCTGTTTACGCTTGTGACGAGCCTGATCGGCGGTCTGTCCATGTTCGATATTCCCAAGCTCTTCCTTCTGGGAGGACCGGACAACGCCACGCTTACGACGAGCGTCTTTATCTACAACCAGGCATTCAGCGGAAGCTATATGTATAACCGGGCTTCTGCCGCCAGTATGATCATGTTCCTCATCATGGTGGTCTGCTCTGCGGTCATGTTCTTCCTGCTCCGCGACAAGGATGAGATCCGGCTTCAGAAGGAGAAGAAGGCGTGGATGAAGGCGGAGCTTGAGCGCCAGAAGAGAGAGGAGGCGGCCGCAAAATGAAAAGAAAAAGTACAGTTCTGGGAATCATCGGAAAAATCGTGCTTTATGTTTTTCTGATCGGTCTCGCCGTCCTTTCGGTCATGCCGTTTGTCATCATGATCGTCAACGCGACAAGGTCCACCACGCAGATTCAGCAGCACGCGATCTCTTTCATCCCGTCCTCCTACGCCATGAACAATCTGAAGGTGCTGACGGGAAAGAGCTTTGAGCCCATGGTCGGTATCATGAATTCACTGATCATCTCCGTCGGCGTGACGATCTGCACGATCTATTTCTCGACGCTCACCGCCTACTCGATCGTGGTCTATGACTGGAAGCTGAAGAAGGCCTTCTTCGCCTTCATCATGGGCATCATGATGATCCCGGCTCAGATCACGATGATTGGTTTCTATCAGATGGTCTACAAGATCCGCATGACGAATCACCTGTCGATGTTGATTCTTCCGGCCATCGCGGCGCCGGCGACGGTGTTCTTCATGAGACAGTACATGCTGCCGACTCTTTCGATGGAGCTGATCGAGGCCGCCAGAATCGACGGCGCCGGGGAGTTCTATATCTTCAACCGGATCGCGCTTCCGATTATGAAGCCGGCTCTCGCGACTCAGGCCATCTTCGCCTTTGTCTCCAGCTGGAACAATCTGTTTACGCCGCTGGTTCTTCTGACCAATAAGGAGAAGTACACGCTGCCGATCATGGTCTCGCTGCTCCGCGGCGACATATACAAGACGGAGTACGGTGCGGTTTACCTGGGTCTTACCCTCACGGTGCTGCCGCTGATTATCGTATATCTGCTTCTGTCCAAGTACATCGTCGCCGGTGTGGCTCTCGGAGGCGTGAAGGGTTAAAGAAAATGAGCCGCTGTTGTCAGTAACGGCTCATTTTCTATCACCGGACGGTGTGTGATTCATGATAAGGTTTGTCCCGGTTTGTTACCGGACGGTGTGTGATTCATGATAAGGTTCGCTCCGGTCTGTCACCGGGCGGGGCTACAGGATGACTTCACCGAAATGCTCCACCCGGATCCGGCTCCGGTATTCGCTCGGCGAACAGCCGGCGTGCTTCCGGAAGCTGCGGTTGAAGGTGGTCAGATTGTTGAAGCCCGTCCGGAAGGCGATGTCCGTGATCGGAAGATCCGAGGACAGCATGGCCTGGGCGGCTGAGATCCGCCTGTGGGCCAGGTAGTCGCAGAAGGTGTCATTTGTGATCTGCTTGAAGAGTCTCGAGAAATAGTATTTGGAAAAACCGGACAGATCCGCGGCCTGTTCGAGGGAAATGTCCTCCGCGTAGTGGTTCTCGATATATTTGAGCAGGGAGGCGATTGTCTCATAGTCGTCGCGGGACGCGTGCTCGGACTGGCCCTTCGCGTGCACCTGGTTGCGGAAGTATTCCCTTCCGAGACAGGTGAGAATTTCGAGAATCCGGATGTAGGCGGTGCTCTCCCACAGCATGCGGTTTGAGAAGTAGACCTCCGACATGTCCCGGAAAAGTTCCTTGATCCGGTCGTAGACGCCGGGAAGCGTCTTCCGGCTGAGGAGAAATCCCTGCTGGAACATGGGCGCCATCACCTGAAAGTCCTGGAAAGCACGGACCGGGTCGACATCGATGAGGCAGATGTAGCGGGCGCCGCCGTCGACCGGATGCAGTTCGTGCAGGATGTGAGGCGGAATGAAGAGGAAATCACCGGCGTTCAGCAGATAATCCTTTTCGCCGACTTTGACACTGTATTGGTTTTCCAGGCAGTAGACGATTTCCATCGCCGCGTGGTGATGAAGATCATAGGAGTCGTTCTGCACGTTGTACCAGAGCCGTATGTGGGACTGGGATATATATTCCACTTTTTCCAGGGCGCCCTCGAGTTTGCGCCCGGTGAAATTCCGGACCGGCTGTTCGTAGATGGTCGGGACCTGCCGGGATGTATTTTCCATACAATACCCTCCTTTACGGGCATGATCATTTTATTATAGCATATCTGCAAATTTTTGACTAATTTTCTGTTCTTTAACGGATTAATCCGGAAAATGAATGAAAATAGAAGGTTTTAGGCAGCTGTCTTCAGTGTGACAGGGCGGGAGGAGCGGTTTGAACAGAGAGGAAGCGAAGAGACGGGCGGAGGAGCTCGTCGGTCAGATGACAGTGGAGGAGATGGCATCTCAGCTTCGATTTGATGCTCCGGCGATCGAGAGGCTGGGAATCCCCGCCTATAACTGGTGGAACGAGGGGCTTCACGGGGTCGCCCGAAGCGGGACGGCGACCGTGTTTCCCCAGGCGATCGGGCTCGGCGCGACCTTTGATGTCTCCCTTCTTGGCGAAATCGGGACGGCGGTGGGACTCGAGGCCCGCGCGAAGTACAATGAGGCGAGCAGGCAGGACGACCGGGACATTTACAAGGGCATCACGCTCTGGTCCCCGAATGTGAATCTGTTCCGCGACCCGAGGTGGGGACGGGGACAGGAGACCTACGGGGAGGACCCGGAGCTCATTTCGCGGCTGGGCGTCAGTTTTATCGAGGGACTTCAGGGGCAGAAGCTGGGAGGCACCTGTGAGGGAGAGGACACAGACGGCTATATGCTGGTGTCCGCCTGCGCGAAGCATTTCGCGGTGCACTCGGGCCCCGAGGCGATCCGGCATGAGTTTGACGCGAAGGCTTCCCTGAAGGATCTGTGGGAGACGTATCTTCCCGCATTTGAGGCCTGTGTGAAGGAGGCCGGCGTGGAGGCCGTGATGGGAGCCTATAACCGGACGAACGGGGAGCCCTGCTGCGCGCACACTTCTCTTATGGAGGATATTCTGAGGGGACAGTGGGGATTTGAGGGACATTATGTCTCTGACTGCTGGGCGATCCGGGATTTCCACGAACACCACAGGGTGACGGGGTCCTCGGAGGAGAGCGCGGTGCTGGCTCTTAAGAAGGGGTGCGACCTCAACTGCGGCTGCACCTACCGCGATATCATGAGCGCCTACCGGGAGTGGGATCTGCCGGAGGAGGTGATCCGCCGGTCGGCGGTGCGCCTCTTTACGACGCGGTTCCTGCTGGGCATGTTTGATGAGACGGCCTATGACCGCATTCCCTTTGATGTGGTGGACTGCGCGGCGCACCGGGCGCTCGCGTCGAGGGCGGTCCGGGAGAGCGTGGTTCTTCTTAAGAACCGTGGCGGGATCCTGCCGCTTATCCGGGATGATTCCGGGAAGCCGACGCTGCCGGACGGGTCTGAGATAAAGAGCATCGCGGTGATCGGTCCCAACGCGAATGACAAGAACGCGCTCATCGGGAATTATCACGGGACGCCGCAGCGCTCCGTCACGATTCTGGACGGTCTGGACGCGCGGCTCGGAGATGAGATCCGGATCCGCTACGCGTCCGGCTGCCACAAGTTCCTCGACAGGGAGGAGCCGCTGGCGGACAAGGACGACCGGATCGCGGAGGCCATCACGGCGGCCGAGCACTCGGATCTTGTGATTCTGGTGCTGGGTCTCGACGAGTCGCTTGAGGGCGAGGAGGGGGATACGGGCAACGCCTACGCCTCCGGCGACAAGGAGGACCTGCTCCTTCCGGCGTCGCAGAGAAGGCTGCTCCAGGCTGTCGCGTCGGTGGAGAAGCCCCTCATCATCCTTAATATGACGGGAAGCGCGGTGGATCTCGGGTACGCGGATTCCCACGCCCAGGCGATCCTTCAGTGCTGGTATCCGGGCGGAAGAGGCGGCTCCGATATCGCGAAGATTCTGCTCGGCGAGGAGGCGCCCTCGGGCAAGCTGCCGGTGACCTTCTACCGCAGCCTGAAGACGCTGCCGGCCTTCGCGGATTACGGCATGAAGGGGCGCACCTACCGCTATATTGAGGAGACGCCGCTTTATCCCTTCGGATACGGGCTCACCTACGGGCAGCTTACTCTCTCGGATGTGTCGGCCCTTCGTCTTAAGGACGGCTCCGCGCGCATGTGCGTGACGGTCAGCAATGCCGGGCAGCGGGAGGTGAGTGATGTCCTTCAGATCTATGCGGAAAACAGGGGCACGGAGTTCGAGACGCCGCATCCGCACCTGGCCGCATTTTCGAGAGTGACGGTCGGGCCGGGCGAGACGCAGAAGGTGGAGATCGAGGTTCCGGAGAGAGCGTTTACGGTGGTGGATCTGGCCGGGCGCCGGGTGCACGCCGGGGGCGGAACGAGGCTTTTCGCCGGGTTCGGTCAGCCGGACACGCGGACGGAGGAGCTCACGGGGCAGGAATGCGCGGTGTGTGAGATTTGAAGAAGACTGTTTCGGGCAGGGACTTTCGGGTCCCTGTTTTTTTGTGGAGAGCGCGAAGAAGGCTCAGGCTCGCATAGATAACTTTTATAAATCAGGTTTTCCTATATAATTTCCGCATTGTACCTTGGCATAGTCCCAACCTTTATAATGTTTCTGTTAAAAAATCAAATAAAGCACAGTGTTTTATGAGGTGCGGGAAAGGAGAATCCAGATGAAGAAAAGATGGATTTCGGCGCTGATCAGCTGCGCAATGGCGGGAGTACTTCTCGTCGGAGCCCCGGTTTGCGTCATGGCGGAAGGGGAAGAGGAGAAGACGGATATCGCGAGCGCGGTTCCGGAGACCCTCGAGGAGATTCCCGAGGCGGCCGCCGCCGACGTGGAGGCGTTCATGAGCGACACGGACGAGAAGACGGTGCTCGTCGACGCCCGTCCGCAGGAGTGCTACGCAGGATGGGCGCTTGAGGGCGCGAAAAACGGCGGACATCTGAAAAATGCCGCGCTTTTCTCGGCGCGCTGGCTGGACTGTGAGATCAAAGACGCCAGGACGGTCTATCTGACAAAGGCTCTGAAGGATCAGAAGATCGACGCCGCGGACAAGGTGATCGTCTATGATTACACGGGAGAGCAGGCGAATATCGTTGCCAATTATTTTAAGGGACAGGGCGTAAAGGACGTCGCGATCTTCAAGGCAAATGAGATGATCGACGCCGGCAAGGACCTTGTATCCTACGAGAATTACGACAGATTCCTCCCGACGGAGATCGTAAAGAGCGTCTCCGACGTCAAGTCCGGAAAAGCAGCCGAGCTGAGCGAAGAGGCCAAGGCCATCTTCCCGGACGGCCTGGACAAGGTCGTCCTCGTCGACGTCAGCTGGGGCAACGCCAGGACCTCCGCTTACTTCACGGAAGGTCATGTCCCGGGAGCCGTCCACATCAACACGGACTGCTATGAGAGACCGCGCGTCTATGTGCCGGAGAAGAGATCCGAGTATGCTAAGGAATGGAGACTCATTCCCCTCGAGGAGTTCCGCGACAGCATCTGTACGCAATACGGCATCACAAAGGATTCTACCGTGATCGTGACCGGACCCGGCACGGCGCCGCTCGGCCGTCTTTCTTTTATGCTTCGTTCCGTCGGCGTAAAGGTTTATGTGATGACCGGTACGCTGAAGGCGTGGAAGTACAACGGCTATGAGCTCGACACGGATCCTTCCACACTTGTCATTCCTGAGTCCGTCGATGACTTCGGCTCCGACGAGATCGCAAATCCTGATGAGATCATCTGGAACGACACGATAGAGAAGATTCTCTCCGGTGAAGTGGACGGAACCGTGGCGGATAACCGCGGGGACGACGAGTGGGGCGGAAAGTACTCCGGCTACAGCTATCATGATCTCGCCGGTCATGTAGACGGAGCTGTGAAGTGCACGCAGGATACGGACGGAAGCCAGAACTTCTCGAATGCCGATGACACGGCAAGAACACAGGAAGAGATTGTCGGATACATGGCAAGCTGCGGCGTGGACGCAAATAAGCTGACTGCCTTCTACTGCGGAGACAGCTGGGGTGCCGCCTATATCGCATACTGGTGCCAGTCTGTGGACCTCAATAATATCAAGGAATGGGGCACGGGATGGATTCCGTGGTCCAACGAGGGACATCCGTTCATCGATTCCCAGGGAAGACTGGTTCATTATGACAAGTATCTCGATACGGTTCTCGATGAAAACGGCAATGACGTTCGTGACGGCCTCAACATCCTGGATGACGCCGAAAATTAACTTGTTGTAAAACGGCAGATATGTCCTTGGCGGAAGCCCTTTGGCGTATCTGTCTTTTAAGTGCCGGCGCATCCCGGAATTCAGGGTGCACCGGCACGACGATGTTTATTCTGATTGGGAGAGAATATGAAGAATCATAAACTGGCCGCACTGGTGATCTCGCTGATCGCAGTGGTGGCAGCTTTTTCATTGATCACCGTCCTTGTGACGAAGTCGGCTGCTGAGGGTCAGGTGCCGGAGGAGACTGCATCTTCTGAAATCTCCGCTCCGGAGCCGGCCGCGGAGGCAGAGGAGACCGGGTCTTTGGCGGAGGATGCTGCGGACGGTGAGAATACGGACGCTGAGAAATCGGGCACCGCGGATATGAAGGCCGCCGCCGAGGCGCTCATCGGCGAGCAGGTCACGATGGAGGATATCGAGGAAAAGGTCGGGAAGTACGAGGATTTCCAGATGGACAGCAACGGCTGTGAGAGGGGCGTCTTCGCGGGCCTTTTCTATTACAAGGGGTTCACGATTCGGTCCAGAACCTATGACAGAGGAAAAACGTTCACGATCGTCGAGGTCGGATGAGGGAGATCTTGTATGGATGGATTATTGACGAAAATCGGCATCACGGGAAAGCTCCGGAGAAACTTCGGGGTCATCGTGATGCTCGCGCTCAGCGGCTCCGTCATACAGGGGCTGCCTTCATTTCGCTTTGATTATTACGACGCCTATCTGAAGACCTATCATCTGACCAATACCCAGATGGGGCTTTTCGGCACGATTCTCGGGGTGCTGGGGATAGTCTCCTATCTCTTCGGCGGAATTGTCGCGGACGGTCTCTCCATCCGGAAGATCATCTCCTTTTCGCTGATCGTGACGGGGATCGGTGGACTTCTCCATCTGCTGCCGCTCTCCTTCTACGGCCTGCTCGGCATCTACGCGCTGTGGGGAATCTCCACGACCTTTGCCTTCGCCCCGGCCTGCATAAAGGCGGTCCGCTTCATGACGGACGAGAACAGTCAGGGCAAGGGCTTCGGCTATTATGAGGGAGCCGGCAGCGTCGGAAGCGCCATCGCCGCGATCGTCGCCGTGTGGCTGTTCCGCGTCGGCACCTACCGCATGAGCAACGAAGTGCTGGCGATGAAGTACGTGATCATTTTTTACTCCTTCGCGAATATCCTGATGGGAATTCTGACCTATATCTCGATGTCGGGGGAGGAGGAGACGATGAAGGGGAGCATGGTCTCCCTCAGGGGCTTCATGGAGGTCATCCGTCATCCGGCGGTCTGGATCATCTGCGCGATTTCCTTCTGCAATCACACCTTCTGCCTGTCCATGTCCTATTTTATCCCCTATACGACGGATATCCTGGGCGCGGCGGTCGCCTTCGGCGCGACGCTGGGCGTGCTCCGGAAGGTGGGTTCGATCGGCGGCAATATCGTCGGAGGCTATCTTGTGGATTTCTTCGGCACGAAGAGGATGATGTTCGCGGCGTTTCTGGTGACCTTTATCTGTCAGGTGGCCGTGGTGCTCCTGCCGGCGCAGGCCTCGAGTCTCACGGTCGTCGTCGTCCTGTTCGTGATCATTATGGTCTTCTTTCATATGAGCAATTCCATGGCCTGGACGATGATGAGCGAAGGAGCCGTGCCGCCCGAATACAGCGGGACCGCGGCGGGGCTCATCTGTATCGCCGGCTCCATTCCCGGGACCTTTGTCTCCGCATTTGCGGGAAGGCTGATCGACAGCCACCCCGGCGCGAAGGGATTCCACTATTTCTTCTATTTTCTGATCGCGATGATGGCCGTCGGCATGATTCTGTCCCTCGTCTGGATGTTCTACGTGAAGAAGGTCGAGCTTCGAAAGTGCGACATGGATTCCGACGTGATGCAGGATCTGAAGTGCAAGACGTGTAAATGATATGAAGAAGGTCAGAAACGACAGGTATTATAAGCTGGATGACAGACACTACAGTGTTCTCGATGTCACGGAAATCACGGGGATATCGCGGGACAATCTCCGGTATTACGAAAAGCGCGGCCTCATCACGTCGAAGCGGGAAAAGAATAATTACCGCTATTACACGGGCGAGGATTTGCAGCTCCTGATAAAAATCCGGAAATACCGGGAGCTCGGTTTCAGCATCGACGAGATCCTTCTGCTCCGCAGCATGCGGTATAACGATGTGGAGCGGGTGAAAGATAAGCTGCTGGAGAAGCGGAGGGAGCTTGAGGAGGAGATCCTGAAGCATCAGAAGATGCTGGCCAGACTGGATGCCGAGACCAGGATGTATCTCGATAAACCGCATTTTTTTGAGGAGACGCATCTCGTCCGGGATCTGCACGTATGCCGGGAGGAAGAAGCAGTCTATCAGAGCATGCCGCTCACCCGGATCTTCCGCTACGTGCACACGGACAGCGGCTATGAGGAGCGGGAGATGCTGAACGGATATCTCTTTACGAGGGAGCATTTTCTCGGATGTGAAGGGGAGAAGGAGCCCGAATACCGGTATCCGAAGGCGCTTAGGCGGATCGTCCGTACGAACACCATCGAGTTGCTCTTCTGCGGCTTCCGCGCGATGGAGGAGAGCTGCCGGACGCTCGACCTTAAAGAAAAGGGAGAGATCTATGTCGTGCCGGATGTCAAATTTTTTGAGGCCGGCGTGCTGTCCGATATCTATATGATTGCAGAATAAGGATGAGGGAGCGGAAGTCCCGGGCGCAGGGTCCGGGACTTCCGCTGTTTTTTGTGTCCCCGCCGGTTCACAGTGTCTTCTTGTCTATGTGATTGAGGCGGTATTTGGAATACACGATTCTCTGGCTCGTGTAGAGGCCGTAGTAGCCGGAGACGACGAAGCTCATCGCGCAGGCGATGAGGTAGAAGGGAGCCCCTTCGAAGCCGAACATCTCGCAGGAGATGATGAAGGCGGAGAGGGGGCTGTTCGTTACCCCGCAGAAGACGGCTCCCATGCCGACGGCGGAGCAGAGGGCCGGGGAGAAGCCGGTGATCGTGCCGAAGAGGCTGCCGAAGGCGGCGCCGATGAAGAAGGAGGGCACGATCTCTCCGCCCTTGTAGCCCGCGCAGATCGAGACGACGGTGAAAGCGATCTTTAAAAGGAAACTGAAGGGATGGCTGTCGCCCGCGACGCAGGTCGTGATATATCCGGCGCCTGCGCCGTTGTAGGTCTGGCCTCCCGACAGACAGGTCATGCCAAGGAGCAGTGTCCCGAGGAGGACGGCGCGGAGATATCCGTTCTTCACCGCGTGTTCCGCCAGGTGCTCGCTCTTCTGGAGCGCCGCGCAGAAGAACAGGGACAGAAGGCCGGACAGCGCCGCCAGGATGAGGATGACCGTCCCGGAACGGATATCCATGGAGGGAATGGGGCCCAGTTCATAAAAGGGCGGTTTGCTGCCCATTTTGAGGGCGATGCCTCTCGCCACAAATGACGCGATCGTGCAGGGCAGGAAGGCCGAGTAGTGCATGATCCCGACGCTCACTACTTCCATGGGAAAGACCGCTGCCGCCAGGGGCGTCCCGAACATGGCGGAGAACGCGGCGGACATGCCGGTCATGACGAGGGTCTTCCGGTCGCGGTCCGAGAAATGAAAGAGCTCCCCGATAAAATGGCCAATGGATCCGCCCAGCTGAAGCGCGGCTCCCTCCCGCCCGACCGAGGCGCCGGCCAGGTGTGAGAGCGTCGTAGAGAGAAAGATGAGGGGCGCCATGCGGAGCGGGACGGCCTCCCCCTCGTGGACCGAGGAGAGGATGAGATTGGTGCCGCCCTCTGCGCCGCGGCCCATTTTTTTATAAAGAAGAAGGATGGCGGCCGCTCCGGCCGGAAGAAGCAGCAGGATGGCCGGGTGGGCGAGACGGAGATTCGTCACGAGGTCGATACACTCGTGGAAGAGGGCGCCCGCGGGTCCGAGGACGGCGCCGCAGAGGACGGCGAAGACGATCCAGCGGAGCGTGTAGAGGACGCGTCTTATATTGGCGGACGCGGTTTCGGCTGTGCGGTTGGTGTTCAGCTGTTTCATAGTTGCCCCGAAAAGATGGAATGTGTGGTCCGGTGTAAGCCGGCTGGGTTTGTTCCTACGGCAGAAATTATAGCACGTTCAGGCGGTTCCTGTGCTGTATTTCGCGGACCTTATGTGGTAGAATCTGTGAATAGGTGATGGCAGACGGATCCCGCGGATCCGGGCTTTGGGAAAATGCAGGATATTTGGAGGAAGCAGGATGGAACCTAGAACTGCGCAGGTCAGGCGGGTGACAAAGGAGACGGATATTGATCTCACTTTGAATCTGGACGGCACGGGAAAATGTGCCTGTTCCACCGGAATCGGATTCTTTGACCACATGCTGGACGGCTTCGCCCGACACGGGCTGTTTGATCTGACGCTCACGGTGAAGGGTGATCTCGACGTCGATTCGCACCATACGATCGAGGACGTCGGCATCGTGCTGGGTCAGGCGATCCGCGAGGCGGCGGGGGATAAGGTCGGGATCCGCAGGTACGGGAATTTTCTTCTGCCCATGGACGAGACGCTGATTCTCTGCGCCGTGGATCTGAGCGGCAGGCCCTATTATTCTTCGGATGTCGAGTTTACGGTCCCGAAGATCGGGGAAATGGACACCGAGATGGTGCGGGAGTTCTTTTACGCGGTGTCGTACAGCGGGGCGATGAATCTGCATTTTCATGAGATTACGGGCGTGAATAATCATCACATCGCGGAGGCCTGCTTCAAGGGCTTCGCCAAGGCGCTCGATATGGCGACTTCCCATGATCCGAGGATCGAGGGTGTGTGGTCGACTAAGGGCGCGCTGTGAGGCGGGGGCAATATAAAAGCAGTGTCTGAGATCATCAGGAAATGACTAGGATAATCAGGAGGTTAAAATGGGTATGTTTATCAGAAGCCAGGACGGAAGACATCTTGTCGAGGCGCACAGCGTGGACCTCGAGGACGCGAAGATCCTCGTAAACGGAGCGGTGTTCGCCGAGTACGAAAGTGAGATGGAGGCGCTCGGCGCCTATGTCGCGCTCTGCCAGGAGTGCGCGGAGTGCGAGACATTTTTCGATCTGAGGGGAGAGATTTCGTCCGATTTTGACGACGATGATTTTGATGAGGATGACGAGGACGGAGACGATCTCGATTTCATCTTCCGCTGATGGGAGAGGGAAAGTCCGCTTTATTGAAAGAGGTTGGATATGAAATTTTATATGCCTGTAACAATATATGACGAGGCGGAGTGCGTGTTGAATCACGCCGCAGAATGGGCAGTCCTCGGCAGCAAGGCGCTGATTGTCACGGGGCGGAGCTCCGCCGCCAGGAACGGCTCGCTCGCCGACGTCAAGCAGGCGCTCTCGTCGCAGGGCAGGCAGTTCTGCGTGTTCTCCGACGTCGAGGAGAATCCCTCCGTCGAGACCGTGGTGCTCGCGGCGGAATACGGGCTCTCCGAGAAGGCCGATTTCGTGATCGGGGTCGGAGGCGGGTCTCCCATGGACGCGGCTAAGGCTGTAGCATTTCTTATGGACCGCGACGTCCCGTCCGCCTCTTATCTCTACGACGGAAATGTGCCGGACACGTATCTTCCCGTCATCTGTGTCCCGACGACCTGCGGCACGGGCTCCGAGGTCACAGGCGTCTCGGTTCTCACGAGACATGACACGAAGACCAAGAAGTCCATTCCGCACAGGATTTATCCGGACTATGCGCTGATTGACGGGAAGTATCTGGAAGCGGCGCCATTTTCCGTGATCGTCAATACGGCTGTAGACGCGCTGGCGCATCTGATCGAGAGCTATCTCAGCGTGAAGGCGGACGATTACAGCCGCTACGCGGCGCTCGCGGGGCTCGATGCCTGGCAGTCCGTGAAGGGAGTTCTGACGGGAAATGAGCCGCTCACGGACGGCGCCCGGGCGAGGCTCATGCGCGCTTCCGCACTGGCGGGGATTGCGATCGCGCAGACGGGAACCGCCCTGCCGCACGCGCTCGGCTACATCATCACCTACGACACCGGGCTCGCCCACGGACCGGCCTGCGGGCTGTTCCTTTCCGGCTTTCTCGCCGAGGCGGGCGCGGAGGACCGGGAGAAGATTTTGCGGGCGGCGGGTTTCTGGGAAATGTCGGATTTCGACGCCTTCATGAAGCAGCTTCTTCCCGCAGAGGACGTGCCGGATGAGACGGCCGCGAGAACCTTTGAAGCGGTTCTTGGCGCCCCGGACAAGATGAGCTGCTGCTGTTTCCCGACGGATGAGGCGCTTCTTCGGCGGGTTGCCGCGTCGGCGGGGCTTTCGGTGTGAGGCATGCTGCGGGACGCGGATATCCGGGACAGTCTGTGCGATTATCTGGAGGAGAGGTACGGGAAGGTCCGGTTTTTCGATGAACTCGTGATGGGAAAGTCCCGCGCGGATCTCGTGCTCGTCACGGAGCGGGGCCTCCTCGGTGTCGAAATTAAGAGCGACGCTGACACCTATCAGAGGCTTGCGGGGCAGGTGAGGGATTACGACCGGTATTTTGATTTCAATGTGGCGGCCGTCGGTTCGACCCACGCCATGCATATCGGGGAGCATGTTCCGGAGCACTGGGGCATCGTGACGGTGGAGGAGGTGCTGAGCGGCGGCAGGCGCTTTGCCGATTTTTATGAGCTTCGGGCGCCGCGCCCATCGCCGAAGGTGAAGCTTGCCAATCAGCTGGACCTGCTGTGGCGGAGGGAGCTGGCCCGGATCCAGGCCATGAACGGGCTTCACAAGTACGCGGGAAAGAGGCGTTCTTTCGTAAAGAAGTATATTATGGAAAATGTGCCGGAGGAGCTGCTGAAGCAGCAGGTGACGGACATTTTGTATGAGAGGGATTATTCGGTTTTGTCTTGAGGGTTTTTGCTTTGACGGTTTTGTCTTGAAGTGTTTGTTTTGAGGCTGTTGTTTTGAAGTTTTCGTTTTGTAGATGAGATGAAACTGAATGTGAAAAGCAGGGGTGCGGCCCCTGCTTTTTTGATTTTGTGCGCCTGTCGCCGCATTGTTTGCGGTTTGGGCTGAAGTTGGTTTGCCGGTGGTGTGGGGGCGGGCT
>CAYLHR010000004.1:0-39474 GCA_964383335.1 uncultured Lachnospiraceae bacterium | reverse complement strand
TAAGGCCAAAACAAAAAGAGAACCTGTCTCTTTACCATCATTATAGAAGAGCCGGGACGGGAAATCAAGGCTCTTTCATCCGGGAAGTCCCGGGGAAGCGGGCGGGACGGGCGTCCTGCCCGGGCGGCGAAAATCACGAAAACGCAGCTTAAAAAAACTGCGATATTTCTTGCAAGACAGGCGGGAATGTCGTAAATTATTCGTAGCGAAAACGATTATCCCGGGAGGGCATCCTTATGGTTTCCATGAAAGATATCTCCGTGCGCTGCGGCGTCTCCGTGGCGACGGTCAGCAAGGCGCTGAACGATCACAGCGACATCAGTGAGGCGACGAAGCGCATGGTGCGGAACTGCGCCCAGGAAATGGGCTATTTTCCCAACTCCTCCGCCCGGGCGCTGAAGACGAACCGGACCTTCAATCTCGGCGTGCTTTTCGTCGACAGGGCGAGAAACGGCCTCACCCAGGACTATTTCGCGAAGATTCTCGACAGCTTCAAGGTGGCGGCGGAGGAGAAGGGCTTTGACCTCACCTTCATCAACTGCAACAAGACGAAGCAGAGGATGACCTATCTCGAGCACAGCCGCTACCGCGGCGTGGACGGAGTCGTGATCGCCTGTGTGGACTTTGATCAGGACGAGGTGCTCGAACTCGTAAAGAGCGATATCCCCGTCGTCACGATCGACCACAGCTTCGATCACAAGCCGTCCGTGATCTCGGACAATGTGAAGGGGATGCGGGATCTCGTCGAATATGTCGCCTCGCGCGGGCACAGGCGCATCGCCTATGTGAACGGCGGGGACAGGGAGACCTCCTCGGTGACGCGGAACCGGATGAGCAGCTTTTACAGGACGATGACGGAGCTGGGGATACCGGTCCGGGACGAATATATCATGGACGCCGATTACAGAAACCCGACTCTCACGCATGACTGTGTGAAGCAGCTGCTGGAGCTGCCTGAGCCGCCGACCTGCATCCTCATGCCGGACGACCTGGCGGCCATCGGCGGGATCAACGCGATTCATGAGAAGGGCCTGGAGATTCCGGGGGATGTCTCCATTGCCGCCTACGACGGCATCGATATCGCGAAATGCCTGGAGCCCAAGATCTGCACCATTGAGCAGGACGCGGCGGAGATCGGGCTTCGCGCGGCGGAGAAGCTGATCGGGATGATCGAGCATCCGAAGACGGCGATTCCCGACCGGACGATCGTCGGGGGACAGCTGCTCCCCGGCAATTCGGTGGCGGAAATCGCGGATCAGGGGACTGCGCTGTGACAGATATGACTGATATAAGGGGGACAGCACGAGGGGTTATGAGGAACAGAGACAGAATGCTTCGGGGGGCACTTGCTTCCCTGATTCTTGCGGCGGGACTTCTTACAGGCTGCGGCGCGGCGGGAGAGACCGCCCCGGCGCCGGCGGAGTCCCAGTCCCCGGCGGAATCCGCGCCCGCGGCGGCGGAAAGCGGCGTATCCGAACCGGAGACGGCGGAACCGGGCCCGGAATCCGGGCAGGAGGCGGCGGAGTCCGCACAGGCGGAGCCGGAGGAGCCGCAGGAGGGAAAGGTTCTCAATATTTACTGCGGGAATCTGGAATTCCAGACCCGCGTAAAGGACCACTACCCGGGATATGAGGAAGTGGACGCGATGACGGGAAAAATCGGGGACGTGGATGTCGTCTGGACCATCACGCCCTTTGACGGAAACGCGTATCAGGACAGCCTCGATGAAGTTCTCCCGGACAACGGGGAGAGCGCCGATCCGGTTGACCTCTTTGTGATCGAATCGGAATACGCGTACAAATACGTGAACGCGGAGAAGGAAGTCACGGAGAAGATCGCGGATCTCGGAATTACGGAGGAGGAGCTGAAAGATCAGTTCCCGTACACGAAGGACGCGGTCACGGACGGGGACGGGAATCTGCGCGCGCTCACCTGGCAGTGCTGCCCCGGAGCTCTGATCTACAACCGCGAAGCCGCTAAGGCCGTTCTCGGCTCCGACGAGCCGGAGAAGGTGCAGGAGGCCGTGAAGGACTGGGACGCCTTCCGCGATACGGCCGCCAGGATGAAGGAGGCGGGGTATCAGATGACCGCTTCCGCCTTCGATTCTTACCGCGTGTTCGTGAACCACATGTCGGAGCCATGGGTGAAGGACGGCGAAATCACGGAAGATCAGGCCCTCGCGGAGTGGTCGGAGATGGAGAAGACCGACGTCGACGCGGGAAGAACCGCTGTCTGTGATATCTGGGGCGATGAGTGGAACAGGGGATTCTATCCCGAGGGGAAGGTTTTCTGCTATTTCGGACCCGCCTGGCTGATCAACTACTCCATGAAGTCGGAGGATTCCGCCTCCGTCGCAGCCGCCGGAGGCTGGGGCGCGGTGAAGGGGCCTTCGGGCTTTTTCTGGGGAGGAACCTGGATCGCCGCCGCCAGGGGAACGGACAACCCGACTCTGGCCGCCGACATCATGAGAAAGATGACGACCGACCCGGATATCATGCGGGAGATCCGGGACCGGGATTACGACTTTGTGAACAACAGGCCTGTGATGGAGGAGGCGGCCGCGGGCGAGGGGTATGCGGTGCCCGTGCTCGGGAACCAGAACCCGGCCGGTGTGTTTATCGAAAGCGCGGACGACGCGGGCCGCGCGCCCGGATCCGCCTATGACGCCGTATGCAGCGAGGAGTACCGGAAGGCCATGCGGAGCTGGTTTGAGGGATCTGCCGACCGCGACACCGCTCTGGAACAGTACCGGGCCGCCGTGAAGGAGCGCTGCCCGGAACTGGCGGAGACGGAGAGCGCGTCATCGGAAGTATCATCATCGGAGGAGACGTCATCGGAGGAGACGGCGTCGGAAGAGACATCATCGGAGGAGGCGTCATCGGAGGAGGCGTCATCATCGGAGGAGACGTCATCTGAGGAGACGGCGCCGGAAGAGACAGCATCAGAAGAAACGGAGTGAATATGTACAAAATCGGATTTGACAATGACATGTACCTGAAAACCCAGTCCGAACACATTCGCGAGCGGATCGGAAAGTTCGGCGGCAAGCTGTATCTTGAGTTCGGCGGCAAGCTGTTCGACGACTATCACGCCTCCCGCGTGCTGCCGGGATTTCACCCTGACTCCAAGATCACGATGCTGAAGGAGCTGAAGAACCAGGCGGAGATCGTGATCGCGATCAACGCGGCGGACATAGAGAAGAACAAGGTGCGGGGCGATCTGGGCATCACCTATGATATGGACGTTCTGCGGCTCGTGGACGCGTTTACGGGAGAGGGGCTTTACGTGAGCTCCGTGGTTCTGACCCGCTTTGCCGAGCAGCCCGCGGCCATTGCCTACGAGAAGAAGCTGAAGGCGCTGGGGATGAAGGTGTACCGGCATTATCCGATCCCCGGGTATCCGTCCGATATTCCTCTCATCGTAAGCGACGAGGGATACGGGAGAAACGACTATATCGTGACCAGCCGGCCGCTCGTCGTGGTCACGGCGCCGGGACCGGGAAGCGGGAAAATGGCCACGTGCCTCTCCCAGCTTTATCATGAGCATAAGCGCGGCGTAGACGCGGGCTACGCGAAGTTCGAGACCTTCCCGATCTGGAATCTGCCGCTCTCTCATCCGGTGAATCTGGCCTACGAGGCCGCCACGGCGGATCTCGACGACGTCAACATGATCGACCCCTTCCATCTGGAGGCCTACGGGAAGACGGTCGTCAACTATAACCGCGATGTCGAAGTATTTCCGGTTCTGAACGCGATTTTCGAGAAAATCTCGGGCAGCTCCCCGTATCAGTCTCCCACCGATATGGGCGTCAATATGGCGGGAAACTGCATCGTCGATGACGAGGCGGTGCGGGATGCCGCGAAGCAGGAGATCCTCCGCCGCTATTATCAGGCGGAGTGCGAGAATAGAAAGGGAAATGCCGGGGACGAGCCGATCCGCAAGATCGAGCTCCTGATGAAGAAAGCGGGGATTTCCCCCGCGGACAGACCGGCAGTTGCCGCGGCGAATATCCGCGCGCAGCAGACCGGCGGGCCGGCGGCCGCCATGGAGATGGCGGACGGCACGATTCTTACGGGAAGAACCTCGGAGCTCCTGGGCGCCTCCTCCGCACTTCTGCTGAATGCGCTGAAGCATCTGGCGGGGCTGGACGACGAAGTGAAGCTGCTGCCCCGGAACTTTATCGAGCCCGTCATGGATCTGAAGATCAATTCGCTCGGAAGTGACGAGAACTCCCTGCTTCATCTGAATGAGATTCTGATTCTGCTCGCGATCGCCGCGGTCAGCGATCCCGCCGCGCAGAAGGCGGTGGAACAGATCCGCAATCTCGCCGGACTTGAGGTTCACTCGTCGGTCATCCTGTCTCAGATTGATGACAACGTGTTTAAAAAGCTGGGCATCAATCTGACGTGCGAGCCGACCTACGAGAGCAAGAAACTGTATCACAAATAAAACTCTGCGCAAAAAACCATTGACGGACGGGGACGCGATTCTCTATTGTGAGGGCGGGCCGGTGATCCGCCCGGTCAGGAAAACGCAGTGAAATTACGAAAACGGCAGGAGAAATGTATGAAAATATTAGTTACCGGAGGAACCGGCTTCATCGGAAGCCATACCGTTGTGGAACTGCTGAACGCGGGCTATGAGGTCGCCATCGCGGACAATCTCTACAACTCAAAGGCGCTCGTCGTCGACCGGATCGAGGAGATCACCGGGAAGCGTCCCGCTTTCTATGAGGCGGATGTTCTCGACAGGGACGCCATGATCGAGCTCTTCGAGGCGGAGGAGGATACGGGGGCGCCCATCGAGGCGGTGATCCATTTCGCGGGCTACAAGGCCGTCGGCGAGTCCACGAAAAAACCGATCGAGTACTATCACAACAATATCGAGTCCACCCTCACGCTCTGTGACGTCATGCGGTCGCACAACTGCAGGAAGATCGTTTTTTCCAGTTCCGCGACGGTTTACGGGGATCCGGCCTTCGTGCCGATCACGGAGGAGTGTCCGCTGGGAGAGACCACCAACCCCTACGGGGCGACGAAGTCCATGCAGGAGCGCATTCTGACGGATATCTGGAGGAGCGATCATAACTGGCAGGTCATGCTGCTCCGCTACTTCAACCCCATCGGCGCGCACGAGAGCGGCCTCATCGGAGAGGACCCGAAGGGCATACCCAACAACCTGCTTCCCTATGTCGCCCAGGTCGCGTCGGGCAAGCTGGAGAAGGTGCATGTGTTCGGCGATGATTACGACACCCCCGACGGAACCGGCGTCCGCGACTATATTCACGTCGTCGATCTCGCGAAGGGACACGTGAAGGCGATCGAGGGAATGGAGACGCTCTCCGGCGTGAATATTTTCAACCTCGGAACCGGAACCGGCTACAGCGTGCTCGATATCGTGCGGGCCTTTGACAAGGCCTGCGGGAAGGAGCTCCCCTATGTGATCGATCCGCGCCGTCCCGGCGACGTCGCCAAGTGCTACTCCGATCCCTCGAAGGCGGAGCGGCTCCTTGGCTGGAAGGCGGAGAAGAATATCGAGGACATGTGCCGCGATGCCTGGAACTGGCAGTCCAAAAATCCGGACGGATACGTGGAATAAGAGGCGGGACGCGGATGCCCGTGCTCCGGCCTTCCGGAAAAACAGAAATATGGTGCGAAGCGCGATGAGCGGACAGGGGAGAGGCGTTCTCCCCTGTCCGATTTTTGAATTGCGAAAGAGTGACAAAAGCCGGTAAACATGGTATGTTTGATAAGAAAGATCGACCCGGATTTGCGATAAGCAAAGGGGCGGTCTGTTTTCGGTACGATACGGACGGGCCGCGGGAGATCTGACAGAGACATCTAAGGAGAACATTTTCACCATGAGCAAACTGGATGCGCTGAACCGCGCGTTTGAAAAGGCGTTCGCACACACGGCGGCGAAGGAGACCCTGACGGATCTTCTGGACTGCCTGGGAGAGGAGCTTGAGTGCGACCGCATATCGATCTTTGAGGCCCGCTCCGATGAAACGGTGGACAATACCCACGAGTGGTGCAGGGCGGGCGCCGCCGAGGAGCGGGATTTCCTTCAGAATCTTCCCGCGGAGTCTTTCGACTCCTGGCGGGACAGGCTGAAGAAGGACGAGATCCTGAAGATCCGCGACCTGGAGGAGATCGCGGCGGATGATCCGGATGTGTACTCGCTGTTCCATCCGCAGCATGTCTCTTCGGCCATCGTGTCAAAGCTCGCTTTTCACGGCAGGGATCTGGGATTCTTTATTCTTGAGAATCCCTGCCCGGAGGTGTTTGCGGACGCGGATCTGATTCTCCCGGGAATGCGCTATATTCTTTCCTCCCTCGTCTACAGCGACCTTCTGGTGCACCGGCTCGAAAAAATCGGCTATACGGACAGCCTCACCGGCACCGGGAACAGGGCCAGTCTGCAGAACCGGCTGGAATCTCTGGATCCGGCCGCAAGCCTGGGCGTCTTCTACTGCGAGGTGCTGGGCTTTGAGAGCGGCACGGACGCCCGCATGAGGATCCGCGAGAGCGGCCAGGAGCTTCTGCGGACCGGCAATATTTTAGTCTCCGTCTTTGATGAGAGCTGCGTCTTCCGCGTGGGGGCGGACGAATTTCTTGTGATCAGCGAGGGGTGCAGCGAGCGGGAATTCTCCGAAAAGCGCGGCATCTGCGCCGGTCTCTTCCGCGAGGAGCAGCTCCTTACGGCGGCCGGGGGCGTGTGGAAGGAGGAGGGCGCCGGCCTTCACGATTCCATGATCCGGCGGGCGCATCTGGCTGTCTACGACGAAAAGCGGAAGCTCCTGAAGGACCGGGAGGACGCCGGACTACAAAGAGAGGGCGGCGAATGGACCATCGAGGACTTCGCGAATGTGGACCTCTACAGAGGTGACGAGTTTTTCCGCAAGGCGGAGCAGTTCCTCGGGCAGATTTTTGACGAGCACGTCCTGACCGGCGTGATCGATATTAATTATTTTAAGCTGTACAACGACATATTCGGGAGAGCGGCCGGCAATCTGCTCCTTGAAAATGTCGCCGCCGAGCTTCAGAAGAAGGTCAGAACCCATCACGGCATAGCCGGCTATATGGGGGGCGACAATTTCTGTTTTGTCATCCCGGTAAGAAACGCATCCGGGAGGGAGGAGCTCTGCACTTCCATCGAGGAGGCCTTAAGCCAGCTGGAATACACGGACGGCTTCTCCCCGGCCCTCGGCTTCTATCTCTCGGAGGACCGGCAGGAGACCGTGATCGCCATGTATGACCGCGCCCAGGCCGCCCTCGCGGAGATTCAGGGAGATTATTTTGATCATTACCGCTTCTATGACGCGGCGCATTTTCAGCATGCAAGAGACGAGCAGCTGCTGATCATGGACGTCAGGGAGGGGCTTCCGAAGGGGGAATTCACCTTCTATCTTCAGCCCCAGGTGCACGACAGGACCGGGCTTATCATCGGCGCGGAGGCGCTGGTGCGCTGGGAGTCCGGGGGGCAGCTGATCCCGCCGTCCCGCTTCGTGCCGGCGCTCGAGAGGAGCGGCTACATCTTTGCCGTGGACTGCTTTGTGTGGGAATCCGTGGTCAGCTGGATCCGCAGCCTTCTGGACCGCGGGATTCAGCCGGTGCCGATTTCCGTCAACGTGTCCCGCGTGGACTTTTATTTTACGGATATCGCCGGGCATTTCATCAGCCTCCTTGACCGCTACCGGGTGGAGCACCGCTTCGTGGGCGTGGAAATCACGGAGAGCGCGCTTACGGATAACGCGGAGAGCATACTGGAGGCGGTGAGAAAGCTCCATGAGGCGGGCTTCCGCGTGCTCATGGACGACTTCGGGAGCGGAACGTCCTCCCTGTCCATGCTGCACACCATGCATCTCGACGTGCTGAAGACGGACGTCAAGTTCATGAGCCGGTCCGACTCCGACAAGCGCGCGATCAGCATCGTCGAGGCGGTGATCAGTATGGCGCACATGATCGGCATGCTGGTTGTGACGGAGGGCGTCGAGACGGAAAACCAGAAGGACAATCTGATCCGGCTGGGCGACAATTACGCGCAGGGCTTCTATTTCTACCGCCCCATGCCGGTCCCTGAGTTCGAGAAGCTGCTCGCGGATCCGGAAAAAATCGGAAAGCCGCCCTTAAACGGGGATACCAGGATACAGAGTCATCTGCACCTGAAGGAGATTATCCGGGAGGGCATGGTGAGCGAGACGCTGCTTGACAGCATCATCGGTCCCGCGGCCGTGTACAGGGAGACGGCAGGCGGCATCGAACTCATCCAGATCAACGACCGGTATTCGGAGCTCACCGGAATCGGAACGGATGACCGGGAGACGATGTCCCGCTTTGTGGAACATTCCCACGGCGGCAGCAGGGAGAAGGTGGCGTCCGTGCTTCACAGAGCCAACACCCATCCCTTCGACGGGGCGGAGAGCGTAATTGATTTCACGCGGGCGGACGGAAGCACCGTCAATCTCGCCGTGCGCGTGTTTATGCTGTATTCCTGCGAAGACCATAAGCTGTACCTGTCCACCCTTCATGAGATCTGATCACCTGTCGGGAATACCGGGGCAGCGGCTTCCCGGTATGTGAAACGAGGTAGTCTATGAGCAAGCTTGACGCCCTGAACCGGGCTTTTGAAAAGGCCTTTGCGCACACCGCGACGAAGGAGACGCTGGAGGATCTGCTGGCCTGTATCGGCGAGGAGCTGTCCTGCGACAGAATCGCGATCTTCGAGGTGAGCTCGGACCGCGTCCTTGACAACACCTATGAGTGGGTCAGGGAGGGAGAGGCCGAGGAGCGGGACCTTCTGCAGAATATCCCGGCGGAGTCCTTTGATACCTGGGAGGTGCGGCTGAAGAACGATGAGATCATCCGGATCAGGGATCTGAAGGAGATCCGCGCCACGGACCCGGACGTCTACGACCTGTTCTTCCCGCAGCACGTGCGCTCCGCCGTCGTTTCCAGGCTGGCGTTTCACGGCAGGGATCTGGGCTTTTTCATCCTTGAGAATCCCGGTGAGGGAACGCTGGAGGAGGCGTCCGTACTGCTCCCAGGCATGAGGTATATTCTCTCCTCCCTCGTATACAGCGACCATCTGGTCCGCCGGCTCGAGAGAATCGGCTACACGGATTCCCTGACCGGCGCGGGAAACCGGGCCTCCCTGCAGGCGGCACTTGAGCAGCTCGACCGGAACGCGTCCTTCGGGGTGATTTACTGTGATGTTATCGGGTGGAGCGAGAATGTGGGCGCGCCTCACCATTTCCGCGAGGAGCAGGAGTATCTGAGGGCCGGGACCATTCTCGGCAACGTATTTGACGTGGGATCGGTATTCCGCGTCGCTACTGAGGAATTTCTGGTTCTTGCAACCGGGGACGGGGAAGGGGAGTTTGACGAAAAATGCGCCCGTCTCGCGGGCCTTTTCCGCGAGGAGGGGCTGCTGATCGCCGTCTCGAAGCTCTACTGTGAAGACGGGGATCCGGATTTCGAGGGGGCGATCCGCCGCACCCGTCTCAGCGTCTATGAGGAGAAGCGGAGGCTTCTTGAAGACAGAAAGAAACGCCGGGCGCTCACGGAGGAGCTGGGTGACGATCGGCCTGACCGGGCGGAGATCAATCTGTACAGGGGAGACGAATTCTTCCAGAAGGCCGAGCAGCTGCTGGGTCAGATCTTCGACGAGCCGGTGCTGACGGCAGTCCTCGATATCAACTATTTCAAGCTCTACAACGACATATTCGGCCGCCGCGCGGGCAATCTTCTTCTGGAAAATATAGCCTCCCAGATCAGAAACCAGGCGCGTCTCCGCCGCGGAATCGCGGGGTATCTGGGCGGCGACAATTTCTGCCTCATTCTGCCGCTCAAAAAAGACGGGGAGGAACAGGTGCAGGAGGTAATCGACGAGATCCTGGCCGGACTCGAATACGCGGACGGCTTCAATCCCGTGATCGGCTTCTACCTCTCGACCGACCGCGACGAGTCGATGATCTCGATGTTTGACCGGGCGCAGACGGCACTTGAGGAGATCCAGGGGGATTATTTCGAACATTACCGGTTCTACGACGCGGAGCATTTTCAGCATATCAGAGATGAGCAGCTGCTTCTTATGGATGTGAAGGAGGGACTGGACAAAGGAGAGTTTGTCTTCTATCTTCAGCCGCAGGTCCACGGGCGGACCGGCAAGATCATCGGGGCGGAGGCGCTTGTCCGCTGGAATTCCAGGGGACAGATCATTTCGCCGGGCCGGTTTGTGCCGGTGCTGGAGAAGAGCGGCTATATCTTCGCCGTGGACTGCTTCGTATGGGAGTCGGTGGTCCGCTGGATCAGAAGCCTGATCGACCGCGGCATAACGCCCATTCCCTGCTCCGTCAACGTGTCCAGAGTGGACTTTTATTTTACGGATGTCGCGGAGCATTTTACAAAGCTCCTCGAAAAATATGATGTGGAGCCCCGGTACGTCGGGGTTGAGATCACGGAGAGCGCCCTTACGGACAATTCCGACAGCATCCTTCTGGCCGTACAGAAGCTTCGGAAGGCGGGCTTCCGCCTCCTCATGGACGACTTCGGAAGCGGCACGTCCTCCCTCTCCATGCTTCACACCATGAACCTGGATGTCCTTAAGACAGACGTCAAATTCATGAGCCGGAGGAACAGCGACAGCCGCGCCATCAGCATCGTCGAGGCGGTGATCAGCATGGCGCACATGATCGGCATGCTGGTCGTCTCCGAGGGCGTCGAGACGGAGCAGCAGAAGGACAGCCTGATCGCGCTCGGGGACAATTATGTGCAGGGCTTCTATTTCTATCAGCCCATGCCGGTGGAGGACGTCGAGAAGCTTCTGGCCGACCCGGAGAAGATCGGCGAGCCGCCGAAGCGTGGCGACGAGGTGTTCCGCAACAAGCTGAATCTGAAGGAGATTATCCGGGAGGGCATGGTGAGCGACACCCTGCTCGACAATATCATCGGTCCGGCGGCGGTCTACAGGGAATCCGACGATCATTTCTCAATCGTCCAGATCAACGACCAGTACTCCGAGCTCACCGGCATCGCCATCGATGACTACGAGACGATGGAGCAGTTTGTGGAGAAATTCCACAGGGGCGGCGAGGAGGAGGTCGCGACCATCCTCCGGAGTGCCGACACGCATCCCCTTGAGGGCGCCGAGGGCATCGTCTCCTTCCGGAGAACGGACGGGCGGCTCCTTAAGCTACGCGCGAGGGTCTTCATGCTTTATACCTGCGGCGGGCACCGGCTGTATCTGTCGACGATACAGGAGGCCGCCGGCGGGTGATCCGGCATAAAATGCGGCCCGGATAAAGAAAGATCACAGCCCGGAACGCGTGAAATGCGCCGATTCAGCCTTATCATAAAAAGAACAGGGGGCCTTAAGCTGATGTCAGCTTAAGGCCCCCTGCCCGTCAGAATTCGACGTAGGCCCCGTACACGTACCCGGTCATGCCGTTCCAGGTCACCTTGTACCAGGCGTTGTACGTATCCTCGATGACCGTCACCTTTGCCCCGGCGGGGATGCCTCCTATGATATTGCCCGGGTCAGAGGGATCCGGCGCGCTGCGGAAGTTGACGTTTCTGGTGAGGACGCCGTCCCCTTCGGCGGAGCTGCTTCCCCGGTCGACCAGGCCGTGATAGACGAAGCCTGTCTGACCGCGGTAGTAAACCATGTACCAGCCGCCCTCGGTCTCGCCGATGATATCCACGTCCGCTCCGGCCGGGATCGCCCCGATGACATTATCGCCGTAACCGGGCTCGCTGCGGAAATTCGCCCTCTGTGTCACCGTGCCGTCAAACATCGCAGGTGAGACATCCTCATCCTGATCTTCGTCCGGATCCTCGTCCGGATCCTCATCCAGGTCCTCATCCAGGTCTTCATCAAGATCCTCATCCGGGTCTTCTTCCGGCTCCGCGCCGGTCTTCCCGGTTTTCGGCTCTTCGGAGGGAGCGGCGCTTCCGATCTGCATGTATTTTTCACTCACATAACCCTTCTGCCCCTTCCACTCCACGCGGTACCAGCCGCTGTCGGTGAGAAGCAGGAGACGCACGGACGATCCCTGCGGGATGGTCCCTATGATGTTGTTCCCGCCGGTGCCCGCCGAGCTTCTGAAATTGACCGACGCGGTCACGGTTCCGGTCCCGGACATGGGGGTGACGTCCGCCCCGTCCCCGCTGCTGTCGTCCTCCGCATCCCAGCTCTCGTCGTGCTTTGCCTGCGCGGCGGGGGTGCCGTCGTCGGCCAGGTCCGGAAGAGAGGCAAAATCGTCCTCGTCGATGATCGGTACGTCAAAGGCCATGACAGGTGCGGCTTCCGCCGCCGTGACGGCGATAATGGTAAGTACTGCGGCCAGATGGATCATTTTCATAAATACGCGTTCCTCCGTATGTATGGGCTTTCCGTATCAGGAATACGCTCTTATTTTTATGCTGTCATCATAGCAGGACGTCAAATGAAAAGCAAGAAAGCAGTCATCTGCTTTGCATTTTCGTCAGAAGGTGCTATAGTTGAGACTGACTTCTCATCTGGAATCAGGAGGATATTTTATGAAGATTATCATCGCGGGAGACGGAAAGGTCGGACAGCTCCTTACAAGGCAGCTTTCCGGAGAAGGGCATGACCTGACGCTGATCGACAGAAATCCCAATGCGCTGGAATCGACTATAGAGAAATATGACGTAATGTCCGTGACGGGAAACTGCGCTTCCATGGAGGTGCTGCGGAGCGCCGGCGTGGAGGAGGCCGATCTTCTGATCACGGCGACGGGCGTAGACGAGCTGAATCTGCTCTGCTGTCAGACGGCCCACGGCATGAATCCGAAGATCCACACCATCGCGCGGATCAGGACGCCGGAGTATATGGATACGATTTTCACCCTGCGGCAGACCTTCGGCATGTCGCTTGTCGTCAACCCCGAACATCAGACGGCGCAGGAAATTCTGCGCATGATCCGGTATCCGGAATATCTGAACCGCGAGACATTCGCGAACGGAAGGGTGGAGCTCGTGGAGCTCCAGATCCGGGAGGACAGCGTCCTCAGAGATAAGAAGATGAATGAGCTGCCCGGAATCGTAAAGACGCAGGTTCTCGTCTGCGCCGTGATCCGGGAGGGCAAAACCGTCACGCCGTCCGGCGATTTCACGCTGCGCGCGGGTGACAGGATCTTTGTCACGGGGACGGGCAGAAATCTTGAAATCATGATCCGCCATATCGGCGTGAAGGTTCCCAGAATCCGCAGCGTGCTGCTCGCCGGGGGAGGGAGAAGCGCCTACTATGTCACAAAGGCCCTGGCGGCGGACGGGATCGCGGTGAAGATTCTCGAAAAGGACAGGGAGAGGTGCGAGCGCCTGGCGGAGGTGCTGCCCGAGGCGACAATCGTACAGGCGGACGTCGCCCTGAGAGCCGATCTTGACCGGGAGGATCTCGAGAGCGAGGACGCGGTCGTCGCAATGACCGGACTCGATGAGCTGAATCTGATCCTGTCCCTCTACGCGCAGAGCGTGGGTGTGCCGAAGGTCATCACCAAGTTGGGGCGCGCGGAGAATCCCGAGCTGCTCGACCAGCTGAAGGTGGGCAGCATGGTCTGCCCGAAGGAGCTCTGCTCGAATACGATCACCCGCTATGTCCGCGCCATGGCAAACTCCGTCGATGCCGCGGTCACGGTCCACTCGATCGCGGGCGGAGAGGCCGAGGCGACGGAATTCATCGTCGACGAGAATACGCGCAGCAGGGGCATTCCGCTTAAGGAAATCAGACTGAAGCCCAATGTCCTGGTCGCGTCGGTCGCGCGGGGAAGCCGCATTATCTTCCCGAACGGCGAGACGACCTTTGAGATCGGGGATCACGTCGTGCTGGTGTCCGACTCCGACACGACCATCCAGCAGCTGAACGACATTTTTGCGTGAGAGGGGGACTGCGGTCATGAATTTTAAGGTCATGCTTCGCGTTCACGCGTGGATTCTTCTCATTGAAGCGCTGTTTATGGTCCCCGCCCTCATCATCGCGGCCGTCGGAGAGGACGGCCCCGCGGCGAAGGCATTTCTTGCGACCATTATTCTGTCCGTGGTTCTGGGCGCGGTGATGAAGCTCGTCTCCAGAAATGCGCGGAACCGGTTTTACGCGAGATCGGGACTTGTGATCACCGGGCTTGCCTGGATCATCCTGTCGGCGGTGGGAGCGCTTCCCTTCTTTCTTTCGGGGAGAATTCCGAATTATGTGGACGCGTTTTTCGAGATCGTCTCGGGCTTTACGACGACCGGCGCCTCGGTGCTCTCGGATGTGGAGGCACTGGGAAAGGGGCTCCTCTACTGGAGATCCTTCAGCCACTGGGTCGGCGGCATGGGCGTGCTCGTCTTCTTCCTCGCCATAATCCCGGTGAGCGGGAAAAATGACGGATACATGCTTCATATCCTGAGAGCCGAGTCACCCGGACCCTCCGTCAACAAGATGGTGCCCAGAATGAGGGATACCGCGGCGATTCTCTATAAAATGTACATCGCGCTCACAGTGCTGGACATCCTCTGCCTGATCGCGGCGAAAATGCCCGTCTTCGACGCCTTCTGCATCGCCTTCGGGACGGCCGGAACCGGCGGCTTCTGCATTCTGAACTCGGGAATGGCGACCTATACGCCCGCCGCCCAGTACGTGACAACGGTGTTCATGCTGCTCTTCGGAGTGAATTTCGGCGTCTACTATCTGATGGTCATGCGGCACCTGAAGGCGGCCTTTGCGGATGAGGAACTGCGGCTCTATTTCCTGATTGTGGGAATTGCCATTTTTCTCATCTGCGGAAATATTTTCCACAAAATGTCGGAAGCTTCTTCCCTGGAGCCGGCCTTCCGGCACGCGTCCTTCCAGGTCGCGTCCATTATTACGACGACCGGATATTCCACGGTGGACTTTGACCTCTGGCCGGGCTTTTCCAAGGCGATACTGCTCGTGCTCATGTTCGTCGGGGCCAGCGCGGGATCGACGGGCGGCGGCATCAAGGTGTCGCGTGTCCTTCTTCTGTTCCGGTCTCTCGCGAGAAATGTGCACCAGATCTTCCATCCCAACGAGATCAGGATTGTCCGCTTCAACGGCCAGAAGGTGCCGGAACAGGTGCTGACCAATGTGGGCGGATATCTGGCGGCCTACGTCATCATTGTGATCGGAAGCTTTCTCATCGTCGCGGCGGATCCGGGCAACTTCTCTTTGACGACGGATTTTTCGGCCGTCATGGCGACATTCAATAATATCGGACCCGGATTCGAGGCCGTGGGACCGACCTCGAACTTCGGCGCGTTCACCAATCTCACGAAGCTGGTGCTGTCGCTTGACATGCTGCTCGGCAGGCTGGAGATCTTCCCGATTCTGGCGATTTTCGCCCCGGGAACGTATAAACGGGGCTGAAGTCCCGGTTCCGGGCGCCGCGGTGTACATATCCTGGTGTTTCCGCGGGCGGCTCCCCCCTAGACCTTGTGGTTGATTTTGTGACGGAAAGAAGAGTATAATTGCGAAGTGGAATATATCGTTTTTGATCTGGAATGGAACCAGTGTCCCTACGGAAAAGAACGTGAGGTTCCGGGGCTGCCGTTTGAAATCATTGAAATCGGCGCCGTCAAACTGAATGAGAGAAAAGAGTATCTGGATTCTTTCCACGCCCTCATCCGTCCGAAGGTGTACAGGCGGCTGCATTATCAGACGAGCCGCGTGATCGGACTTACGGAGAAGGATCTCGAGGGGGGAAGGCCTTTTGCTGAAGCGGCAGATGACTTTCTCAGATGGTGCGGCCCCGAACCGAGATTCTGTACGTGGGGAACCCTTGATCTCACTGAGCTCCAGCGAAATCTCACCTGGTATCACATGGGTGAGAGACTCCCGGGGCCGATTTTGTATGAAGACGTTCAGAAGCTCTTCGCGATCATGCAGGGGGACCGGAAGGAGCGGTGCTCACTGAAGGACGCCGTGAATATACTGAAGATTCCGGAGGACGGGGAATTTCATATGGCTAAGGAGGACGCGGTCTACACGGCACGCGTCCTGAAACGGATTCCGGATAAAATCATAAGGGAAAGCTACTCCATCGACTGCTTCCGGATACCGGAATCGAAGAAGGAGGAGATCCGGCTTCGCTACGAGACCTATGAGAAGTTCATTTCCAGGGGATTTGCTTCCAAGGAAAAGCTGATGTCCGACAGGGGAATCACCGGCATCCGGTGTTTTACCTGCGGGAGGGAGACACGGAGGATAATCCGCTATTTCCCGGATTCCGGCGGCAGAAATTATATCGCCGTCGGCAGCTGTCCGGAGCACGGCTATGTGAAGTGCAAGATCCGGGTCAGAGAGACAGCGAAGGGGCTGCACTACGCGATCCGGACGACGCGGCACATTTCCGGGGAGGAGATGCTGGCGCTGAGAAGAAAGATGACATTCCTGAGACTGAAAAGGCAGTCTAAGCGGCGGGAAAACGGGCCTAAGGGGTAAATGGGGGCACGATTTGCCTGTGGCGCAGGATATTGGCGGTCGAATTCACACACAGGACATGAAATGTGTGGTAAGATTAGCCTTACAGCAGGGTGAGACAACAGCCCGCAGCAGGCGGGCAGCGTATTCAACGGGTAGATTCCGCGGGGGAAGGAAGATCGTTTTGAAGAAGCGCAATCAAATTGTTTACAGATTATTGACGGGGATGCTCATAGGGGGCGTCGCGACAGCGACGATTGACGCATCCGCAGTCGGAATCATGGCGGATGAAGGCACGGGCGACGCCGTGTCTGCTGATGCTGCCTATGAAGCTGAAGAGGGCGGCGGTGAAGGCTCCGGAGAAGAGGGCGGTGAATCGATGAATGAAGGCGGGACCGAGGAAGGTTCCGGCTCATCAGAGAATACGCCGTCTGAAACCGGGACGGAATCCGGCGGGGAAGGCGGCTCTTCCGGCGGGGAGAGCGGAACCGAAACCGACGGACAGGAAAAGGACAGCGGGTCTGACAGCGGGAAGGACACAGGAACTTCTTCCGGGACAGAGACCGCTGAAGAGCCGGAACCGGAGAAGCCCGCGCCCGTGAAGGAAGAGTCCGGAAAAGAGGAGAGCGGCAGCGGCTCCGAAAAAGAACAGGGAGACAACGGCTCCGCTGCGGAGGAAGAAGCTGCCCCTCAGAAGGATAAGAGTGAGTCATCGAAAGGCGGCGGCTCCGGGAAGAAGTCCGGATCCGCGGCTTCCGGAGAGAGTGAGGACGGAACGGAAACGCCGGTGGAAACAGGCGAAGAAGCCGGATCCGAGGAGTCCGATGAGGATGAAGCCGCCTCACTGAATGACGAGATCATCATCGATGATATTGACGTCCCCGATCCGGGAGACGTCGAGGGAATCGGAACAGAGGAGAACGGAAACTCCGACGGCAGCGGTACGGGAACAGACGGCTCCGGGAACCGGGCTTCGACGGGCACCGGCCAGGTGACCTACGCCAGCGAGGCGGAGGCCATGGAAGCCGCGCGGAAGGCCGCGGCGGCCAAGGCTGCGGCGGAGAAGGAGGAGCTTGGGATTCCCTCGAATTCCTACGGCTTCGCCTACTCGGACCGCGAGTATTATTCGGGGTCGTATTTCGTATCTCTCGCGCAGAAGCGTCTGGCCCTCAATATCGGTTTTGAAAATGTAGAGAAGGTCTACGGCAAGCCCAAGACAGGCGTGACCATCAATATCCGCGAGGACAAGAGCCTCGACGCGAGAGTGATCGGAACGCTGGACAAGGACGGTCTCTGCTATATTCTGGAGGATGAGGATTCCGACTGGTATTTCGCCGAGTCGGGTGAGGTCCGCGGTTTCATCCACAAGTCTGTCCTCGGCAGGGGAGAGGCGGTGGACCGCTATGTAGAGGAGAAGGGCGAGGAGAATCTTGTACTCGCCGAACAGCTTGTGGATCCTCTCGAGAACAACGCTTTCCGGCATTCTCTTAAGACGACCAAGGAGCTGAATTCGATTCTTAACGCTCTCGGCGAGGCGACGGTTGACCGCCAGGCCATGATCGCGTTCTCCATGCAGTTCCTCGGCAACCCCTATGTGTGGGGCGGAGAGTCTCTCACCATGGGCTGCGACTGCTCCGGATTTACGCAGCAGGTCTACGCCCAGTTCGGCATGTCCCTTCCGCGCTGCTCCTACGAGCAGGCTGAGGTCGGCGTCAAGATACCCGCCGAGGAGGCGGTGCCGGGCGATCTTCTCTTCTATGCGAGAGACGGCGTGGTCTATCACGTGCTCATGTATGTCGGGGACGGAAAGGCGATCAACGCCAGCTCCTCGAGCACGGGCATCATCGTCTCGAACGTGAACTACAGCAAGGTCTGCTGGGCCTGCAGATATATCGCCGATACCACGGTCTCCGGCGGGGAGGCGGTGAAAGCAAGCACCGATTCTTCCACGCAGGCCTCTGATCTCGTCGAGATCGGAAGGATGGCCTATGAGGGCGATACTGCGGCTCAGGAGCAGATCATCCAGGTCCTCGCCAAGGCCGCGGAGCCCGAGTATGAGACCTACGGCTTTGCCCGCTCGGTGATCATCGCCCAGGCTATCCGCGAGAGCGGCTGGTGCTCGTTCCCGAGCTCAGGCGCGGGCGTTCAGCCCACGGACAACAACGTTCTGGGCATGAACGAGGATCTGAACAACAGCACATGGACCAGTCCGTGGAGCGGAAACGCGGCAGTGCGCCTCGTGCCGCAGAACCGCGGCGGCGTCGATGTATATGACTTTGAGTCCATGCGTCTCTACGAGGACGTGGAGTCCTGTCTTGAGGACTATGCCGCCTTCAAGATCGGCATTCATCCGGAACTCGCGGGCGAGACGGATGTGGACAAGGTGATCTCGGTCGGACTCAAGGGTTACGCGACGGATCCGAACTACATGACCGCGATCCGCAGCATGATCGACAAGTACGATCTGACAAGATTTGATGTGAAGCCCGGCGATGAGGCAGAGAACCCGGAGGATGCCGATAACGGCGCGGCCGCCGGCACCGATGCCGGTCAGGCGTCTGACACGGCCTCCGCGGCGGAGAACGCTGACAGCGCGGCCGGGACCGACGGCACCGACAGCACCGGGACGGCTGCATCCGAAGAGAGTGCTGAGCCGACCGATGCGGAAGATGAGGCCCTTGTGGGCGAGATCCCGGATGACCAGCTTCCCGGAGCGGACGGACAGGAACCCGAAGCCGAAGTCTCTGATGAGGCTGAGGAGAGCGGGGATACCGCGGCAGCGGACGGCGCTTCGGACGGGCAGGCAGAGGAAGCCGCAGGCGGAGATGGCGCTGAAGCCGGAGAGGCAGAGAATGCCGCAGGCGGAGATGACGCTTCGGCCGGAGAGGAAACAGCTGCACCCGGACAGGCGGAGGAAGGCGAGGAGACCGCGGCAGATACAGAAGTCGCTGACGGCGCTGAAGAAGGCGAGGAGGCCGCGGCAGACGCCGAAGGCACTGACGGCGCCGACGGCACGGAGGAAGGCGTCGAAGTCACCGCGGATCCCGAGGCACCGCCCGTCATGCAGATGGCTGCCAGCAAGGTCAAATTCAACAGCGATCAGCTTGAACTCATCTGGGCGATTGTCGCCGAGGAAGATGACACCTCCTATGACGGAGCGCTCGCCGTTATCAGTACCGCGATGAACCGCGCGGAAGCGGATTTCGGCGGATACGGTAAGGATGCGCTCGCTCAGCTCACAGCGGAGGGCCAGTACCGCTATTCGGAGCAGGTTGACCCCTCGGCTCACTATGAGAAACGGCTGAAGGGCAATGTGCCTGACTTCGTGAAGGAGGCCGTCGAGGACTGCCTTGAGAAGGGCCTTCGCAATACGGAGTGCAATACTCTTTCCGAGCAGAAGACAGACGGCGCTTTCCAGATCGGCGCGAACTGGTACTTTGACACGGCGGATACAGCTGACGCGTCTGTGGAAGACGCGGAAGAGGTGATTGCGGTCGAAGAGGGCGTCGAGGAAGCAGACTGAGGAATAAAAATGATAAAGGAGCACCTCTTTGGGGTGCTCTTTTTGTATAGGAGATTCAGAGCGGGGGTCTGTGCATGTGATCTTCAGCGTATGCGTCTTTGTGTATGGGCTGCGAATCAAGATTTTTAAATAGCAGTCGATTTCTCCCAGGCGGCGGCTTGCATCTCGGGGAAATCTGAAGTTATTCAGAAACCTGATTCACAAAGTATGTACTGAGAATCAGTGCTTCTGACAAAACACCACTCGGACTGCATTCCGGGGAGAAAAGCAGTCCGAATGAAGGGAAATTGCTTGCTCGGACTGCATTTCAGGGAGAAAAGCAGTCCGGATGAAGAGAAAATCATGTTCAGACTGCATCAGCAGTGTCAATTCAAATAGTATGGCTTTCTTCTTATGGTTCTCTGCTGAAACGCAGACAGCAGGGAGCGGGATGCATAACAGATTTGCGGCTGCCGTATTTTATGATCAAAGGTGGCAGCAGGTCAACAGAAATCTGCCGGAAAGAAAGGAGAATGAGATGAAAAAAACGAAGCACTTTTGCATCAGGTGGTTCACACTGGCAGCAGCGCTTATGCTGCTCCTCTCATCCTGCGGCGGAGGAGATTACAGCAGCGCCGCGAAGGAGAATTCGTCGTACGCGGCGGAGGACTATGTCGCCGAAACGGAAGCGGCTGCAGAGGAGCAGCTGGCGGACGGGGAGGAAGTCGGCACGGCAGATTACAATTCTTTCGAAGCCCCGGAGATGTCGGATGAAGCTGCAGCAAAGTCCGCAGCCGGTGATGATGACACATCTGACAGCGCGGCAAAGACAAAGGCTGAGGAAAAGCTGGTATACACCTGCTCCATGACCATGCAGACGCTGACCTATAAAGAGACAGTGGCAAATATCCGGGCAAAAATCAAAGAAGTCGGGGGCATCATTGAGAGCGAGGAGGAGAACAACTCCGACACCTACTGGTACGAGACCGGTTCCCGCCGCTCATCCGGTAAAATGCGTCTCTACCTGACCGTCCGCATTCCCACGCCCAAGTACGAGAGCTTTCTCGCCTCACTTGAGGGAGAAGGCAATATCATGAACAAGTCCTCGTCGGTGGAAAACATCAGCCGGCAGTACCGGGACACCCAGGCAATCATCCGTAATCTGGAGACGCAGGAGGAGCGCCTTCAGCAGATGATGGACAGAGCGGAAACCATCGAGGAGATGATCCAGGTGGAATCCCGGCTCACGGAGGTTCAGACACAGCTCGACCAGCATCGCACGCGCCTTGCGTCCTATGACACGGACGTTGCTCTATCTACGGTGAATCTGACCGTTGAGGAAGTGGCCCGCTATTCCGATGATCCGCCGAAGACGGATACATTTGCCGACCGTCTGCAGGAGGCCATTGCGGGTTCAATTTCGAACTTCCTTACACTTTGTGAGAAGCTGCTCTTCGCGGCAATCTATCTGCTGCCGGTCATGCTGCTTGTTCTTGTGATCTTCCTTATCGTCTGGGGCATTCACCGCGCCTATCGCAAAAAGCATCCGAAGAAGCCGAAGGCACCGAAGCCGCCCAGAATGCCCAAGGGAAAGAAGGGGCCGGTGCCGCAGGGACAGAACCCGCAGGGGCCACAGGGTGTGATATCGCAGGGACCGCAATCGCCGATGCCGCAGGGATCGCAAGGACCACAGGGGTCACAGGGAACGGTGCCGCAGGGATTGAAACCGCAGGGGCCACAGCCGCCGATGCCGCAGGATGCGCAGACACAGAAGCTGAATCGGGGTGACGAGAGGAATTAACAGAACTGAATAGTTATACAGAACAGTGGAATGTGAATGTCCGCGTCACAGTAAGAGGGAGTGCCGATGGATCGGCACTCCCTCTTTGCGGCTGTTTGTGATTTGAACTGGCGAGACGGCCTCGCTATGGGGCTTCTGTGGCCAGTGGGGTGAAGCGTTTGGGCAGGGAGTAAGTTTTTCACGACCTTCCGGCCACGTCGTGCCTCCGGAATGGCCCGGCGTCCTCGCAAATCACCTTCCACGGCCAACCGAGCAGAGCCATTGGCCCGGCAGCAAGGTTTTCACGACCTTCAGCCCAGGTCGTGCCTCCGGAATGGCCCGGCGTCCTCGCAAATCACCTTCCGCGGCCAACCGAGACGAACAGTTGGCTCGGCAGCAAGGTTTTCGCGATCTTCAGCCCAGGTCGTGCCTCCGGAATGGCCCGGCGGCCTCGCAAATCACATGCCGTGGCCAACCGAGCTGAGCCGTTGGGCCGGCAGCAAGGTTTTCGCGACCTTCAGCCCAGGTCGTGCCTCCGGAATGGCCCGATGTCCTCGCAAATCACCTGCCGCGGCCAACCGAGGCGAACGGATGGTTCTGAAAGCCTTCACGGACCTCATGGAAACCTTTGTTACACGAGTTTCTGAAACAGGATTGACAAATCCATAGATTCAGTAGATTATGGGGATAACACATGTAAAGAATCTCCATGATTCAGCATAGTAAAGATCCGGCACAGCGGAGATCCGGCACGGCAGATCATCAGGAGAAAGCGGAGTGCGGCACTTGTCATGAACGATTATTTGAGCGGCGCGGGAGCGGAAAAACCGGAACTGGAGTCGGATTATCAGAATTGGATAGAATCCAACGAGGAGATCGCGGCCATACTTGATATCGGAGAGCTGCTTTTAAAAAGCGGCGCGGAAGTGATGCGTGTGGAGGACACGATTTCCAGGCTCGCGCTCGCTTACGGATTTGTGAGAGCGGATGTATTTACGATTACGTCGAGTATAGTACTCACCGTGTCTCTTAAGAGCGGGCGCGTGATGACCCAGACGAGGCGGGTGAAGGAAAGAAGTACGAATCTCGGAATGATCGAGAAGCTGAATGATCTGTCAAGGAGAGCATGTTCCTCCGAAATGAGTGTCCGTGAACTGAGGGCCGCCACATCGGCTCTCGCCGCAGAAAATGAGCCGCACACGGTGCTGTTTCTGATTTGTTATGCGGTGATATCGGCTGCATTTTCCGTCTTTTTCGGCGGGAACGGGAGAGACGCGGCGGCGGCGCTCCTGTCGGGAACGGTCCTGTTTCTGACGCTTCAGTGCATGGACCGCCTGAAGGTCAATCTCCTGATCGAAAATGTTATCTGCAGCGCGGCAACGGCGTTCTCGGTCATGCTGCTTGTGAGGGCGGGACTTGGCGTAAATCCTGATAAAATCATGATCGGAAATATCATGCTGCTGATTCCGGGGATTCAGCTTACGACTTCTTTGAGGGACATTTTTAACGGGGATATGATCGCGGGAGTGCTCGGCCTCATCGACGCATGTGTCAAGGCGCTGGCGATTGCGTGCGGATTTGCCGCCGTGCTGATTACGATGGGGGGATGAGCGGCCGGGCTGTCTGCCTGTGACCGGATCATCTTATATTCAGGTGAGTAAAATGAGCTGGTATGTCATACAGACACTAATGGGAACAATCGGGTCGATCGGCTTTGCGATCCTGTTCGGGGTGGACGTAAGGGACCGGAAGCTTGCCGCGATCGGCGCGGGCGGCGCGCTGGGATGGATTGTCTATCTGATTTCCACGGCCGGGGCCGGCACCGATATGTATACAGGACTGCTGTTTTCGTCGCTGGCGGTGTCACTGCTCGCCGAGTACCTGGCGAGAAAGCTGCGCACACCGGTCATCCTTCTGCTTGTTCCCATGCTGATTCCTCTGATACCGGGAGGAGATCTCTACAATATGATGGCCCTGTTTTTGCGGAAGGAATACGAGGCGTTCGGGCTTGCGTCAAGGCACGTCCTGTTTGAAGCCGGCGCGATTGCGGTCGGAATTATCGTCGGCGCGTATGCGGCGCGGGCCGCTGTTAAAATGATGCCGGCCGGGCGGTGATGTGCGGAGCAGGACTGTTGATGCCGGCCGGGCGATGATTTGCGGGGCAGGACTAGTAATGCCGGCCGGGCGATGATCTGCGGGGCAGGACTGATGATGCCGGCCGGGCGGTGAGCTGCGGGGCAGGACCGGACATGACTGGCAGGCCGCGGACATACCTCGGATCAGATGTTGTAAAAAAGGATGAACAGATGGAGAAAGGAGCATCCATGTCAGATCAGAAACGAAGAGTAACGAGAAATGACGTGGCCAGACTCGCGGGCGTATCCCCCGCTGTGGTCTCCTACGTAATTAATAATTCCAAGTACGTGAGCGACGAGAAGAAGGCGGCGGTTCTCCGTGCCATCGACGAACTGCAGTACCGGCCGAATCTGCAGGCGCGGAGTCTTAAGACCCAGCGCTCCATGCAGCTGGCCTTTGTCTGCGACAATCTGCGGAATGACTGGCTGGAGATATCAGAGAAGATGCTCTTTGACAGGGGCTACTATGTGTCGCACTGCTACAGCCGGGACGGGGATGATTTCATCCAGATGCTGATCGCGAGACAGTTCGACGGGATATTCATGATGTCCAACCGGTATCACACGAGCCAGCTGAACGACCTGGCGGAGGCTGGGGTTCCCGTCGTGCTGTATAAAACCAGAAATTACGGGGATCTGAATCCCAATATCGTCACCGTTGTTCCCGATCTGTTTGACAGTATAAAGAAGAGTGTGCGGTATCTGGCGCTGCGCGGACACAAGAGAATCGCCATTCTTCTCCCGATCCGCTATCTGTCCACGGGGCTGGACAGCGACGGGGTCAGAGAGAGGGCTTATGTCGAGGCGATGGAAGAGAGCGGCCTTGTGCCGGAAAATGAGCTGATCTGCACGGCGACGGAATCCATGGAATCGATTCTCTCGAGCGTATTCAATCTGCTGACGGGTGACCCGGGCAGGAGGCCGACGGCGATTATCGCGGGCAACGACTGGATGGCGGGCCATGTCATTCAGTATATCAAGCGTCTGGGCCTCAAGGTGCCGGACGATGTCGCGATCATGGGAGAGGATAATACCTATCTGGCCGACATGCTGTCTCCGACACTGACCAGTATCGACTTCTCGAAACAGGACTTTTCCGAGAAGCTGACGGATACGATGCTGCGCCTGATCGCGGGTGAGCGGCCGGAGGATATTTATATTCCGGTCTCCGTCGTCGTGAGAGAGAGCACCTGACTGTTAAGCGGCGGGGGACGGCACAGGGAGATGCGGACCTGTTCTTAGTGATAATTCACAAAAAGAGAATCCGTTTTTTGTGAATATGGCTGAATCGGAATAAAATGGGCCTGAGGGGCTTGACGCTGGTTTGAAGGAGTGGTAAAAATATACTCAGAAACACGAGTAACCAAGAAATGAAGAGAAAACCGGACAGAAATTGATATGGATGCCGGTTTTATATTTTGAAAAGTAGTTACACGAGTAACCGACATTATTACATACCGGCATGGAAAAATGTTAACAGCGCCGGGAACGAAAATGAATGATCCGCCCTGCAGGGCGATCAGATATAAAGCAAAAGGATATGCCAACACAGGATATGCCAACACAGGAGAAAAGGAAAATGGCGGATAAGAAGATCTACGAATCATGCAGAAGACTGTTGACGGTGTGCGCGAACGCGAAGCCGGAGGAGAATATCCTCATTGTGACGGACGAAGACTGCTACGAGATGGGAAAGGCCATCTGGGACGCGGCTGAGGATTATCCCAACAAGACCCTCGTGATGATGGAGACGAGAAAGATGCACGGCGAGGAGCCGACGGATCTCGTGGCGGCAGCGATGCTGAAGGCGGATGTTATTTTCAGGGCCACAAAGTTCTCTCTCTCTCACAGCCACGCGAGACGCGATGCCTGCGCAGCCGGCGCGAGAGACCTCAACTGCTGCGATTATGATTTCGGAATGCTCGAGTCCGGCGGCCTTTACAATGACTTCCTCGGAGAGAGCAAGCGCCTGGTTGATCAGATCGCGAAGGGATTCGCCGGAGACAACAAGGACTGCCCGGGCTACGCAGCTGCGGACCAGGTTCACGTGACATCTCCCCTCGGAACGGATTATTACTGCTCCATCAAGGGACACAAGATCTTCGCTCAGTACGGAATCGTGAGAAATCCGGGCGAGACCTGCTCCCCGCCGGATGTTGAGTGCGCGGTCGGAGCCATTCCCGGAACCGCTCACGGCAAGCTGGTGATCGACGGCTCGATCACACATCCCTATCTCGAGAAGCTGAAGCAGCCGATCGTCGTCTATGTGGAGAACAGCTTCTGCACAAAGATCACGGGTCTTGTGGACGGCGTCGAGCAGGATACGGAGGAATCCAAACTGTTCGAGAAGGCGCTGGCCGAGGGCGATCAGCTGAAGGGCGATACACCCGGCATGTACAGGATCGGCGAGCTGGCCTGCGGACTTAACCCCGCCGCCTCCCTCTGCGGAAGAATGCTGGAGGACGAGGGCTGCTACGGTTACATGCACTGCGCGTTCGGAAACAATGAGACGGACAACCAGGACTTCATCCTTCATATCGACATGATGTTCTCCAACGCGACGATGACGGTAGACGGCAAGACCATCTGGAAGGACGGCAAGGTCGTATTTGACTGAGACACAGATTATCAACTGCTGAATGAAAGGAAAAACATAAAAATGAGCGATATCGAAAAATACGGCCAGCTGATGCCGGCAGACCTCGTAAAGGAAATCCGTGACAGATACTACTATGTAGATGTTGATCCCATGACAAAGAAGGAGCGCCTCTTCTTCGACAACTCCGGCGGATCCTTCCGCTTAAAGGAAGCCAGCAGACGTTTCCAGGAGGTCGATGACCTGCCCAACTGCGGCGGACACGGCGGCGTGGTTTCCGATTACATCGACTCTCTGAGAGGACAGTGCTGCGAGGATGTCTCCACGATGTTCAACGCCGAGGGCGGCTGCATCGCGACTTCCATGACGGCCTCCATCATCATCTTCGACGTCTCCGAGGCCATTATCAAAAATGTGCCGGGAACCAACGTCGTGACGACACAGCTCGAGCATCCCTCGGCATTTGACGGCTGCGCCGTCGCTGCCGCCGAGTACGGAAAAGAGCTCCGCGTCGCCGAGACGGATCCCAGAACGGGCATCATCCCGGTCGAGAACGTCCTTAAGCTGATCGACAAGGACACCTGCCTCCTCAGCGTGATCATGACCTCGAATATCACCGGCGCCATCATCGACATCGACACGATCTGCCGCGAGGCGAGAAAGATCAAGCCGGATCTCTATATCATCTGCGACTCCGTACAGCACACGCCTCACGGCCTGACCGATATGAAGAAGTGCGGCCTTGACTGCGTGAACATCGCCCCGTATAAGTTCGGCGGCGCCCGCGGCCTTGGTGTCGGCTGGCTCTCCGAGCGCGTGATGAACCTCCCTCACAGAAAGCTGATCAAGGAGAAGCAGAGCAACTGGGAAATGGGCGGCTGCGCCCCCGGCATGTACGCCATGATGAGCGCCATCTTCGATCACGTGCTCTGGATCGGCGAGCATTTCACGGACAGCAGGGATCGCCGTGAGCTCTATGTCGAAGGCATGCACCGCATCGCGCTTCACGAAAGAGCGCTTCTTAACCGCATGCTGAACGGATCGGATGAGGCTCCGGGCGTTCTCGCGATCCCGGGCGTCCGCGTTCCGATCGAGATCGAGGATCTGACGCAGCGCGACGCGATCGTTCCGCTGGTATTCGACAACATGACCTGCGAGGAGGCCTCCAGGGCCTACGAGGCAAAGGGCGTGGTCGTACACGAGAGAACGGACGCCAGCCTCTACTCCGCGAGACAGGTCAACTCCTTCGGCGAGCACGGCATTGTCCGCGTATCCCCGCTTCACTGCCACGACTTCGGTGATATCGACAAGTTCCTGAAGATCACGGCGGAGATCGCTGCCGGAAAATAAGCATCCTGCGAAAAATGTACGTTTCCGGTCCGCGGGACATCAGCGGACCGGTAAGGAAGATATTCCAAGCTATAACAATACGGAAAAGGAGTGAAACGAACATGAAAAGAACGATGGCATTTCTGACTTCACTTGCAATCGCGGTTTCCGCTCTGGCAGGATGCGGTGCATCCGGATCCGCGGACTCCGCCGCTGCGGGCGCCGCTTCTGCCGCGGAATCCGCTGTGTCAGAGGCTGCTTCTGCCGCTGAAGGCGCGGCATCCGAAGCCGCAGCATCCGAAGCCGCAGCACCTGCTGCGGGCGAGGGCGGCACATTCAAGCTCGGCCTCATCTGTCCGCTGTCCGGATCGTCGGCTGTCTCCGGAAAGATCCTTGAGAACGCGACGAACATGGCGGTTGACGAGATCAACGCGGCGGGCGGCATCAACGGCAATATCAAGATTGAGCTCGTGGCGATCGACGACGAGGCGGTTCCGGCCACATCCGTTACAGCCATGCAGAAGCTGGTCGAGCAGGACAAGGTGAACGCGGTCATCGGATCCCAGGCTTCCTCCTGCACACTGGCCAACATGGAGATCACCAAGGCGGCGGGCATCCCCCAGATCACACCGGCATCCTCCAACGTGGCCGTGACGCAGAGCGGCAATCCCTTCATCTGCCAGATGACGGCGACTGACCAGCTGCACATGAACAATATCATGAAGTACGAGGCGGACCAGGGAGCAAAGACCTTCGCGATGCTGTATGAGTCCTCGGACTTCGGTACCGGCGGATTTAAGCTTGCGAGCGCGACCTGCGGCGAGTTCGGTCTCGAGATGGTGGACAGCGAGGTCTACAACGCGGGTGACACGGACTTCTCCGTCGCTCTTTCCAAGATGAATAAAGCTGAGCCGGACTTCTTCCTCTTCTGGGGATATCACACCGAGGTCGCCATGATCTGCAACCAGATGCAGCAGTACGGGATCCAGAAGCCCGTCATCGGCCAGGGCTACAACTCTCCGGAGCTCACCAACCTCGGCGGCGCCGCGGTGGAAGGTGTCATGATCTCCACGGCTTTCGACGCCGCGAACCCGGATCCGACCGTCCAGGAATTCGACAAGAAGTACACGGAACTCTACGGCGAGGGCTATGACCAGAACGCGCCTCAGTCATATGATGCCGTCTACGTCATCAAGGACGCGGTGGAGCGCATGATCGCCGACGGGAAGGACTATACGGACGGAACCGCCCTCAACGAGTACATTCACAACACACAGTGGAACGGCGTCACCGGAACGACCACCTTCGATGAGAACGGTCTCATGACGAAGGAACTCCTGATCATCCAGATCAAGAACGGCGCCCACGAGATTATCAAATCCTGATCATATTCGGATGATCGGTATTCAGCACTGCGCAACTTCATAGGCAAACAACAGAACAAAACACGGGCCATGAGTGATCATGACCCGTGTGTCAAAAAAAGAGGTATTACGTATGCTGTTTCAACAGGTATTAAACGGACTCACAAACGGCAGTCTGTACGCCCTTATGGCGGTCGGAGTCACGATGGTATACAAGTCCCTCGGTATGCTGAACTTCGCACACGGCGACACGATGATGATCGGAACCTTCCTCACGCTGACCTTCGTCCAGCTCGGGCTTCCCTTCCCCGTCGCCATCGTGATCGGCATTGCGGCGGCAGCCATCATCGGATTTCTTCTTGAGCGGCTCATTCTCCGCCGCGTCCAGTTCAGTTCCTTCGTCAATCTTCTCATCGCGACCGTCGGCGTGTCCTACGTTCTCCGCAATACGGCGATGGTTATCTGGGGAACCAATCCCCAGCTCTTCCCCAGCATGTTCCCGGCGGGACTGATCAATCTCGGAAGCTTCACCATCACGCCTCAGTCAATCGGCATCATCCTGATCTCCCTTGCCCTCATCACGGGCCTGCACTTCTTCTTCACAAAGGTCAAGGTCGGAAAATGCATGACGATCGCCTCCTCTGATCCGGAAGGCGCGGCCATGATGGGAGTCAACGTCACGCACATGCGCTTCCTCACATTCGGAATCAGCGCGGGCCTCGCGGCGATCGCCGGAATCATGATCGCCCCGCTTACCTACGCGAGAGTCGACATGAGCGCCACGATCGGCATGAAGGCCTTCGCGGCAGCGATCCTGGGAGGAATCGGAAACCTCTGGGGCGCGCTGCTCGGCGGTATTATCCTCGGCATCGTGGAGGCGCTGGGATCGGCGTATATTTCCACCGCCTACCGCGACGCGTTTTCCTTCATCATCCTCTTCATCGTGCTCTTTGTTAAGCCTACCGGACTTCTCAACAAGAAGATCGAGAACAAGCTGTAAAGGAGGAGATCGGAAATGGCAAAGGCGAAAAACAACAAAAATCTTCTCAAGTATCTGATTGTCGCTGCTATCGTGATCATTGTTCCGCTTATCACGCCGAACATGTACATCATGCAGATCATCAATCTGATCGGAATTTACATGATACTCGGAACCGGCATCAATGTTCTTACGGGTTATACCGGTCAGCTCTCCCTCGGACAGGCGGCCTTCTTCGGCGTCGGCGCCTACACGACCGCTCTTATGAATACCCGCGCGGGTCTTCCCTTCCTCGTCTGCCTCATCGGCTCCGTGCTGCTGACGGCCGCCTTCGGAGTGGTGCTCGCGGTCCCCGCCCTCAAGGTGAAGGGCAGCTATCTCGCCCTCCTCACTATGGGCTTCGGCGAGGTGGTGAGAATCGTGATGATCAACTGGACGCCCGTCACGAACGGAACGGCCGGCATCATCGGAATCGAATCCGCCAGCATCCTCGGATTTAAGTTTGACACGCTGACGAAGTACTATTACCTGATCGCGGTATTCGTGGTTCTCTGCCTTGTCTATCAGAATATCCTGGTAAAGACGAGGACGGGACGCGCCTTCATCGCGATCCGCGAGGACAATGAGGCGGCGGAGCTCACGGGCATTAACGTGACGACCTACAAGATCAGGGCATTCGTTCTCAGCGCCGTTTACTGCGGAATCGCCGGCTGCCTGTACGCGATGATGATCAAGTACGTCAGTCCGGATACATTCACGAACAACACATCCTCCGTCATTCTCTGGACGGCGATTGTCGGCGGCTTCGGCACTGTCATCGGACCTGTCATCGGCGGCATCATCATGCAGGTGCTTCCGGAAGCGCTCCGTTTCCTGGGAGACTGGCGTCTCGTTGTCTACGGTGTCGTGCTCCTCATCGTGATTCTGCGGTTCCCGGGCGGTCTGTACCCCTATGTACAGGCGATGCTCGATAAGCGCAGGGCCGGCAAGGCTGCACCCGCGGAAGAAGGAAAGGGGTGAATGAGATGGCATTACTCGAATTAAAAGACGTATCGAAAATATTCGGCGGTCTGACAGCCGTGGGAGATCTGGATCTCACCGTGGAAGAAAATCAGATCAGCGCCCTCATCGGTCCGAACGGCGCCGGAAAGACGACGGTCTTCAATATGATCACCGGAGCCTACAAGGTCTCAAAGGGAGACATCCTCTTTAACGGGGAGAGCATTTCCGGCCTGAAGCCCCATATCATCGTGGAAAAGGGCATTGCCCGTACCTTCCAGAACATCCGCCTCTTCAAGTCGGCCACGGTTCTTGAAAATGTCATGACGGGCTTTCACACAAAGACAAAGACCGGCATGTTCAACGTGATCTTCCGCCCCGGCTTCTGCAGGAGGGAGGAGGAGCTGACGAAGGTGAAGGCCATGGAGATTCTCCGCTTCCTGAACCTCGATCAGTTCGCGGATCTGCAGGCTAGAAATATCCCCTACGGACATCAGCGTCTTCTTGAGATCGGACGCGCTCTCGCGACCGGGCCCAGGCTGCTGCTTCTCGACGAGCCGGCAGCCGGCATGAACTCGCAGGAGAAGAAGGAGCTCATGGAGACGATCAGAAGGATCCGCGACGAGTACAACCTCTCCGTGCTCCTCGTTGAGCATGACATGGAGCTCGTGATGGGCATTTCCGAGGATATCACCGTGATCAACTTCGGCAGAAGAATCGCGGGAGGTGATCCGGAGACCGTTCAGAACGACCCGCAGGTTATCGAAGCGTATCTGGGAAGGAGTGAAGAATAATGGCTGAGAATAATGTACTCCTTAAAATCGACGACCTGGTATCCTCCTACGGCAACATCAAGGCGCTGAAGGGGATCAGCCTGGAGATCCGGCAGGGAGAGATCGTCTCTCTTCTTGGCTCAAACGGCGCCGGAAAGTCGACGCTGATGAAATCCATTCTCGGAATGGTGCACATCGAGAACGGCAGCATCAAGTATCAGGGAGAAGAACTGGTAGGGCTGCCCAGCCACAAGATCGTGCCGAAGGGAATCTCCCTGGTTCCCGAGGGAAGAAAGATCTTCGTGGAGCTCTCGGTCGAGAAGAATCTTGAGATCGGCACATTTTTCAGGACAAGAACCAAAGAGCGCGACAAGGAACTGCTCGATATGGTCTATGAGATTTTCCCGAGACTGTATGAGAGACGCACGCAGCTGGGCGGAACGCTTTCGGGCGGTGAGCAGCAGATGCTGGCGGTCGGGCGCGCGATTATGTCCGATCCGACGCTCCTTATGCTGGACGAGCCCTCCATGGGACTTGCGCCGCTCGTCGTCGCGGAGGTGTTCAACGTCATAAAGAAGGTCCACGAGATGGGCATCACGGTGCTGCTCGTCGAGCAGAACGCGAATATGGCGCTTCGCATAAGTGACAGGGCGTATCTGATGAACACCGGAAACATCGTCGTATCCGGAACCGGACAGGAGCTGCTCTCCGACGATTCCCTGATCGAGGCGTACCTCGGCGCAAAGAAAAAGTCAGAATGAGGAATATGAGATGAAACTCGAAAATGTAAAACTGAACCTGGACACCGAGCTGGTCCTCAACGTCGGCTGCCCGATCAATAAAACCAACGCGCCGCGCTGCTACAACAAGCTGTTCGAGGTACTCGACATGAACGCGATCATGCTGCCCTGCGAGATCAGAAAGGGCGAGCTGCCGCAGTTTATGGACGCCTGCCGGCTCATGGGCATCCACTATATCTGCCCGACCATGCCGCACAAGGGAGATTTTGTGGATCTTCTGGATGACGTGGATGAGACCTCGAAGCTGTTCCACTCCGTGAATGCCATCCGGATCGATCCGGACGGATCCACGCACGGCGTCGGCATGGACGGCAAGGGCGCTGTCCGCGCGATGGTGTCCGGGGGCGCGAAGCTCTCCGGCATCAGCGCCCTCATGTACGGCGCGGGCGGCATCAGCGCCGTCACGGGCTATGAGCTGTCGCAGCAGGGCGTGAAGAAGCTTTACATCGCCAACCGCAGCCGCGATAAGGCGGAAGCGGTGGCCAGGGTCCTGAATGAAAATACGGCCATGGAGGCCGTGGTGATCGGGACCGACGCCGCGTCGCTCGACCGGGCCGCGGAGGAGTGTGAGCTTTTCGCCAACGTGACGCCGCTCGGGATGGCGGGATCCGATGCGAAGCATGATTATCTCGGCTTTGTGGACCGCATGCCGAAGAGCGCGACGGTGTTCGACTGCATCATCAATCCGCCCGAGAGTGAGACGATTCTCGCGGGAAAGAAGAACGGCCTCAATACGGTGCCCGGCATGCAGATGCTGGTGGCCCAGATGGACCTGATCTTCAAATTCCTCTTTGACGCGGAAATCAGGCCGGAACACAAGGAAGCCTGCATCGATGAGCTGTGCAGCTATCTGGGCGTGAAGCGCTGAAGACGCGGACGGGAAAAAACTGGTAAGTCACTTACGTGCAAAAGAAAGGAAGCACTTGGGATATGGCACAGAAAATACTGCCGGGCGGACATCTCCTCGAGATGTTCATGCCGTACAGGGATGATGAAAAGAGAATGATTGAGGTCCTTGAGAAAGCGGCTTCATTTGACTTCTACAAAAATGTGGAGCTTCCCTCCTTCCGCAGCGCGGAGAACAGGAAGTATGTGAGAAATTTCCTTGAGAAGAACGGGATCAACGCGACGACCTTTGTGACGCCCTATGTGAAGGAGCGGAAGCTCGCGCTCTGCGATACAGATGAGGGCGGCAGACAGGCGGCGATCGCCCTTGTAAAGGTGCACGCGGAGATGGCGGCCGAGACGGGATACACGAATTTCGGTGTTCCGAGCGGAGACGATCCGGGCGAGGAGAACCGGACCTGGGCAAAGATGGCGATGGCCGATTCCATGCGGGAGCTCGCCGAATTTGTCGGTAAGCTCGGCATGAACCTCACCATTGAGCCCCTTGACCGCTACGCCTACAAGAAGCAGCTGATCGGCCCCATGCCCGAGACCTGCGAGTGGTTCGCCCCGATTCATAAGGACTGCCCGAATATTTTCATTCACTGGGACAGCGCGCACGAGGCGCTGGGCGGAATCGACCTCATGGAGTCCCTTACCTGCGCCGGGCCCTTTATCGGCCAGTTCCATCTGTGCGACGCGATCACGGACCGCGCGCATCCCATGTTCGGGGATCTGCATATGTGCCCGGCCAGGGCGCCGGAGTGGAAGACCGAGGGCTTCATGACGCCGGAGGTCGGAGCGGAGATCCTGAAGAAGGTCGCCTCTTTTGACCGGCCCGAGCCGATGAAGCAGGTATACGTCGCGGTCGAGGCACTGGGACATCCCGGTGATGACCTGTGGCTGCTGGAGGAGAACTGCAGAAATTACCTCACGAAGGCATTTGAGATCGCGGGACTTCCTCTTAAATAAGGCAGGCGCTGAAACCCTCCGCGCGGGAGCGGATGAAGGGGAATCTCAAAAAGGCTGTTCCGGAAGGGTTTTCGAACAGAAAGAATGACAGAAGGGATGCATCTTGAACCGGAGACGCATCCCTTCCTTTCTGCATGCATGAAATCATATCAGAGAAAAAAGCCGGCGATAAAGACGACTGTACTGCAGGCGGCGGCGACCGGAAAGAGTCCGGCCCCGAACCAGGCACAGATGATCCCGGCCGCGAGAGCCAGCATGCCGGCGGCGGTGCTTCCCGTGGCGCTCAAAATGGCGGGAAAGGTCATGACAGAAAGAGTCACATAGGGCACATAATAAAGAAATGACCGGATCGTTCGGTTCCGGATCTCCCGGCGGATCAGTGTGATCGGCAGCGCCCGAATGAGGTAGGAGATGCCGAACATGATGAAGATGTAGATATACGGATTATGCTTCATGAGGATTAACTCCCATCAGATCAGTGCGGTCAGTCCGTCCCCTCGGGGACGGGGAAGAGTATCGCAGCGGCAAGAGATATGACGACGGTCAGGATGATCACCCGGTTTCCCTCCGAGAGTCCGGAGACAAAGGGCAGCACCGAGCACGCGAAACTGGCGGCGAAGGAGACCGCGACGAGGCCGAGGACGACCTTTGATCTGCGGGCCGGCGGGATGATGATCGCGAGGAACATGCCGTAAAGCAGGACGGACAGCGCCGTGACGATCCTGGCAGGGAGGACATTTCCCATAATCACGCCGAGGCAGGTTCCGAGGGCCCACATGGAAAGCGAACTTGCCGCAAGTCCGTAGGTGTAGAAGGGATTCAGCTTCCCGGGCATGGACACGGAGGCGCCGAAGATCTCATCCGTGATGAACTGGGCGATGAAAAAGCGGTGGATGAAAGCGGTTCCGGCGGAAATTTTCTGGGAGAGTGCCGCGGACATCAGCAGGTATCTGGCGTTTACAATCAGCGTGATGACCGCGATTTCAAAGTAGGGCGCATTTGACGCGATAACGGTAAAACCGGCGTATTCGCCGGCGGAGGCGTTGTTGAGAAGGCTGGCCAGGGTCGCCTGGAAGGCGGTGAGACCGGCCCTTTTTGCCGCAATTCCGAGAGCAAATGAAACGGCGAGGTACCCAAGACCGATGGGCACCCCGTTCTTTAATCCTCTGGCGAACCAGTTCAGATTCTTATGACCGTATTTCATAGATGATTCCTGTCTGCTGAAACAAGGGAGCGCATCCGGATCAGGATTCCTGAACAGTATCCCCGGGGAGATCACTTCCGGCTGTCCCGCTCTTCTGCATCTTCACTGCCCCCGCAGAGGCTGCGGGGAGCATGGAAATAAACTCCTCTTTTGCCGCCCTGTAGGCTTCGTTATACTTGACGTCGTCTCCCTCGCGAAGCGCTTCAAAATAGTTGTGCTCCGTGCTCGCGAGCTCGGGCTTCATCCGGATTACGGTCGCCTCTCCGATGTTGGAGCATGCGCTTACGATGCGTTTTATGCTGGAGAGCAGGTTCATGAAATTGGCGTCGGCATAAATGTTGCACATCCCGTTTCCCATGCGGTTCAGGTGATTGACCTTAAATGCGCTGATGAATTCGTCGGCCAGGGCCTCCAGAGGTTCGATGTGATAAGCCGCGTCGATATCCCGTCTGCGGAAGGCCTCGTCCGCGTCGTCGAGCAGCCGCTCCGTGAGCCGGAACAGAATCCGGAGCTCCTGCCGGGCGGTTTCCGAGAAGGTGAGACCTCTTTCCGCCAGGTCTTTCGACGCCGCGGCGATATGCACCGCTTCGTCGCCTATACGCTCAAACTCCGATACGACCTTATAATACTGATCCAGGATGCCGATGTGATACTCCTCCCGAAGGTGAGGGAGAAGCTCGACGATGTAGTGGCTCGTACGGTCGGTTATGAGATCGATATTGCTTTCCTCTTCGTAGACATCCGATTCCTTTTTCTCATCAAAATGATCCAGGAGAGAGTACGCGAGCTGCACATTCGCGCGCGCGGCATCAAACTGGGCGCTCAGGATATCATAGCAGCTCCGGAGCGCCAGAGCCGGTGTATTGAAGAAAACCGGATTCAGTCCGTCGAGCTTGTCCTTGTATCTGTTCTCGGGCACCGGCTCCTCCTTTACAACCTTCATGCCGATCCGCTCAAGGGCGTTCAGCGAAGGGAAGAGGATGAGCGCGCTGGCCAGATTGAAGACCGTATTCGCGTTCGCGATGACGCCCGAGTTTGCCGTGGCACCCCACAGGGAATGCAGAAGCCCCAGCCGGTGAGCAATCTCCACCCCCGCAAAAACAACAACGGTCTTTCCGAAATTGAAGAGGATGTTGATGATTCCGATTCTCCTCGCTTCCGACTTGGCCCCGATCCAGCATACGATCGCGGTCGTCACGCAGTCACCGAGGTAGACGCCGATGATCACCGGGTAGACGGCCCGGAAGGTCAGAAGTCCCGAGGCGGAGAAGGCCTGAAGGATACCGATGGTGGCGGATGAGCTCTGAAGCACAAACGCGACCGCGGCTCCGACTGCGTACCCCAGCAGCATGTTATCGCCAAGTCCCGACAGAAGCCTCTCGAATACACCCGACTGTGTCAGGCTGTCCACGGCCCCCGTCATATTGAGCAGTCCGGAGAACAGTATGCCGAATCCGATCGCGATGTTTCCGACTGCGTGGGAGTTTTTAAACTTTGACCCCATGATGACCACGATGCCGAGAATCAGAGCGATCGGAGCGAGGGAAGACGGCTGGAAAATGCGGAGCCAGGAACCGGCTGACGCGTCCATATCGAGCAGACGGATAATCTGACCGGTTACGGTTGTGCCGACATTCGCCCCGACGATGATGCCGAGAGACTGATGCACGGTCAGGATACCGGCAGCCGCGAGACCGGAGGTGATGACGATGGTCGCGGTTGACGACTGGATCACCGCCGTTACGCCAAGTCCGAGGAGAAATGCCTTGAGAGGGTTGTTGGTCACATGTTCCATCGCCACCTTGAGGGCGCCGGAGGAGCTTTCTTTCAGACCATCGCCCATAAGCCGCATGCCATATAGGAACATGGCGAGGCCGCCGAAAAGAGTCAGCAGATCAAAGAAACTCATAATGTCCTTTCTTCCCGGCGGACGGTGTGCTGGCCGGGCGTCGCTGCTTAGCGGAAAACGCATCAGAAAACCGTTTAAATCAAAGCAGCTACTTATTATACACGAAAAAACGGCAGAAGAACAGAGCTTTTCCGATGTTCTCAGATAATATAAATTATTTTGTATCAATAAGGATAAAAAATATAGCGACTGATTTAAATGATTTATTATAATTGCAATACTGTTCTTAAAAATACATAATTTTTATATAATATATCTCCTGGCGGAGCACGCGGGAAATCATATGACCGGTCCGCAGCGGCCGACGGCATACAGAAAACGCAGCGGCTGTTGCTTGAAAGCGGAGCGGGCGGTATACTGTTACACAGCAGTACAAAAAGCAGGAACCGGCGCGGCACCGCGCGAATGGAGGATGCAATGAAACTGGTTCATCTGGAAAGCAGCAGTATAGGCAGCGATATCAACAGAGAGGGACTCAGACAATTCGGTGAGCTTGTGACATATCCGGATTTTGATCAGGGAAAGACGGCGGAGCAGATCCGGGATGCCGATATCGTGCTCATCAACAAGACGGTGATGGACCGCCATACATTAAAGAACGCGGAGAACCTGAAGCTGATCTGCGAGCTCGCGACCGGCTATGACAATATCGATGTCGCCTGCTGCGCGGAGCGGGGAATCGCCGTCGCGAACGCGGGACATTATTCGACGACTGCCGTGGTGCAGCATACGTTCATGCTCGCCTTCTCGCTTCTGGGAAATATGGTCTACTATGACCGGTTCGTCAAGTCCGGGGATTACGCCGCTTCATCGAGCTTCACGCATTTTGACGCTCCGGTCAGGGAGATCGCGGGACGGACGTGGGGAATCGTCGGAATGGGGGACATCGGCAGTCATGTGGCCCGGGCCGCGGAGGTGTTCGGCGCCCATGTCATCTTCTTCTCGCCGACCGGGAAGAGCACCTGCACGGAGTACGAGCGGGTAGAATTCGATGAGCTGCTCTCGCGGAGCGACGTGATCTCCCTTCATTGTCCGCTGACGGATCTGACGAGGAAGCTCTTCGGAGCGGACGCATTTTCAAAGATGAAGAAAAGCGCGTACCTGATCAATGTCGCGCGCGGAGGCGTAGTCGATCAGCGGGCGCTCGCTGACGCCCTCCTGTCCGGGGAGATAGCCGGCGCGGGACTCGATGTTCTCGAGGCGGAGCCCATGCGGGTGGACAATCCGCTCTCGGAAATCAAGGATTCCGGCAGGCTGATCATCACGCCGCACATGGCCTGGGCGTCGGTCGAGGCGCGGCAGAGGGATGTGGATATCGCCTGTGACAATATCCGGGCTTTCCTCGCGGGCGAGAGAAAGAACCGGGTCGACTGATGTACCGGGGACGGAGGAGAACATGATCTATATCATCCGCCACGGGCAGACAGAAAAAAACAGGGCGAAGCTTCTGCAGGGCAGAAGTGACACGCCCCTCAACGAGGAGGGAAGGCGGCAGGCCGAGGAGGCTGGGAAAAAGCTCAGGGAAGCCGGAGCGCGGATCGATCTCGTCTATTCGAGCCCCCTGCAGCGCGCCGTCGAGACGGCGGCCATCGTGACGCGGCAGACGTCTGCCCTGATATCGGGCGGGGAAGCATCCGCCCCGCGGGAATCTGTGCCGGTCCGGATCGACAGCCGCCTGATTGAGATGGATTACGGGCCCTACGAGGGGACGGATATGACAAACCTTCCTCCGGAAATCATGTATTTCTTTTCCGATTTCGTCAATCATCCCGCGCCTGAGGGGATGGAACAGCTCCCGGATGTCGTCGGC
>CAYLHR010000003.1:7904-40869 GCA_964383335.1 uncultured Lachnospiraceae bacterium | reverse complement strand
GCTAAAGTTCAAACGCGGACAAGAACGAAATAAAAAAGCGTTGATTTTTATAATACCAATGCCATCTGCCCGGGCGTCGCGGACACGCCTCTCACCGCCGATGCCGATAAGAATAAGACGGACGCCATGCTGAGAGCCATCCCGCTCGGAAGAAAGGCCGTGCCGGAGGATATCGCCGGTGTCGCGCTATTCCTGTGCTCGGAGGAAGGATCCCATGTAACGGGCATCACGGTAGATGTGACGGGCGGACGCTATATCTATAATAACTGAATATTGCATGTACGGAAAAACAGCCGGGCACCGGCTGTTTTTTGCTGTATTATAAATGCGGGCCGGCTGCAGGCGTAAGCCCTCCGACCGGCCGAAAAGATCCTGTCAGACTCAGGATGTGGCTCCCTGATCCATAAAGGAATCAAAGGAGAGCTTAATCCGGTCTCCGCGGAAATACATCTGTGTATGTTTGAGAGGCCTCTCGTCCGGCATATAGTCGAGTTCCGTAAGCAGGATGAGCGGATGACCGGGGAGAACCTGCAGGCGGTCGGCATACTGGAAGCTTGCCACGGCGGACTCGAGCGTCTCGTGAACCCGGTGAATGACAAGACCGTACTTCTCTTTCATGATATCGCACGAATTGGCGAATCCAACCCGCTCGTCATCGATAAAGTCCGGCGCAATGGCCGCGTCGATGTAGGTATGGCTGTAGTAGAGGGGTTCGCCGTCAGAGAGGCGGAGTGTCTCAATCTCCCAGACCGTACTTCCCTCCCGGATCCGCAGCGCCTCCGCGATCTGACGGGGCGCGGGCGTCTGCTGCTTGCTTAGAAGCTGGATCGAGATGTTGGTTCCCTGACGGATCAGCTGGTCGCGCACACAGGCGGAGGCCGTGAAGTTGCTGATGGTCTTTGGTGTGGACACGAAGGTTCCTTTTCCGGGAATCCTGTACAACAGGCCTTCCCCCACGAGGTGCGTAATTGCGTTCCTCGCGGTCATTCGGCTGATGCCGAATTCGCGGGCCAGCTCATTTTCCGACGTAATCATCGTGTCGGGTCCCCACTCGCCGCTGGTAATCTTATCGCGGAGATGTCCCTCCAGTATCTCGTGCAGCTGTCTGTTTTGTGCCATTTCTTTTACCTCCGGTCAGTCTGCGGGACGGCAGAGTTGTTTCAGGATATCTTTCATGATGTGATGGTTGTTGTCGACGGAGATATAGTCCGCCAGTGCCCTGATCTGTTCCCTCGCGTTTTTCGGAGCGATGCGGAAGCCGGCGGTCTGCATCATCTCGAGATCATTCAGATTATCCCCGAGTGCGATGGTATGATCGAGCGGAATTCCGGTTATACCGGAGAGGCGGCGAAGCGCCAGCCCCTTATTCGCATCCGGATGGTTGAATTCAAGCAGGATCGGGTAGGACATCCCGTAATGAAATCGGATCTTCCCTGCGGCCGTCAGATCATCCAGATATGTCTGGATCTCTCTCAGCTTATCCCCCTCCCAGTCAAGCATGACTTTCATCCAGGGTTCCCGGATCTCGTCGGGGCTGCAGCCTGTCTTTAAGGGAACGAGGTGCTCAAGCGCGATATGTTCGTCCGTCTCGGGGGTGCGTCTCACCACATAGTTACCCTTCTGTGTGATAACTTCGAGCCCCATCTCCGGATATCTGTCGAGAAGGTCAAGGATCAGCGGCCGGATATCGGGACCCAGAGGACGGGTCCACAGAAAACTTTCTTTTTCCAGATCATAAATGGCGGCGCCGTTGTAGAGAACGGACGGCGTGTTTGTCTTTATGCCCAGTTTTTTCACGGGCGGCTCCGTGCGGCCGCTCGCGATTGCAAAGTGACCGCCCAGCGAGATAAAATCCCCGATGGCCTCCCGGTTCTCGCCGCTCACCTCGTGGCGGCTGTTCAGCAGAGTGTCGTCGAGGTCTGAGATAATGAGAAGATCTGCCGGGCGGATTGTCTGCCAGGTATCATTCATCGTATTCAATCCTTATCTTTATCTTGTCACCGCGGAAATAAACCCGCGTATATTCGAAAATCGTGTTGTCTGCGCTGTAGATCTGATCCTGAAGCAGGATAAGCGGATAACCGGGGTAGACGTTCAGGTAATCTGCTTTCCGCTCGTCGGCGATATAGGATTCGAGCGTCTCCACGACCTTGCTGCGCGTGAGGAGGTAGTTCGTGCTGATTGTCGTGCACAGCTGCTCGCCCTCAAGATCGCGGTTTTCGAGTCCGGGGCAGAGGCGGACGGGCACGAAGGACTTGTGGTAGCTGATGTTGACCCCGTTGGCCGCCCGGACCCTCCGGATCGCATAGACATCCTCGCCCGGGATGATCTCCAGCTTTTTTGACAGATAGTTGTCCGCCTGCGTGATATCACAGGAAATAAGCTTTGTCGATACCTGATGTCCCATCTCCTCGAGCTGGCTACGGATTCCCACGTAGTGAAGACCCGAGATCTCGATCTTATTGTCGCTCACGAAGGTGCCCTTTCCCTGGATCCTGTAAAGCAGACCCTCTGTCACGAACTGGGTGATGACGCTCCTCACGGTCATGCGGCTGATGCCGTAGATCCGGCTCAGCTCATTTTCCGAGGGAATCATACTGTTGGGAGGCCATTCCTCCGAGCTGATTTTTTCCCTGATGATGTTCTTCAACTGCACATAGAGGGGCATGGCGTCATAGCGGTTCAGCTTACTCCTGCTGCCTGATTCTGCGGATGTACTCATGATCGGTTCCTCATATAGGAAAAATGGATTTGCTATACAGGGTGGCCTGCTTTTAACCGGCTGGTCCAACCTGTCGTCAAAAAGAATACATGTATAAACGAATCGATTATACACCCACACCCATTTTCGGGCAAGTATTTCCTTTGACTTGTTTTGATTTACTATACAGGAACCCTCGAAAAAGAGAATGTTGTTATACAGGCCTTGTGGATGCTGCACAAAATTTCGGGTAAATATTTGTCTAAAAAGTCGAATCTCAAAGATGTAATTGACAGGGATTCACATCTAGTTTAACATGTAAATACAAGTAATACATGCAACCGATTCACATGTGAGACAGATTACTGAAAAGCAATTGCGCAGACCACTGGGGCGGGAATCATCCGGAAGGCTTCCGCCGGCGTAAGGAGAGACAGTCAGATCAGTCAGACCTTTCAGGAGGAAACGAAAATGAGCAGTGTAATTGTAACGGTTATTACCGCATTTGCATCGGGGGTACTCGGAACATCACTCGGCGCGGTCGCGGCGGTGATCATGACTGCGGTTGTTGCGCTCGTCGGAATCGGGGCGAATATCGCAGGAGCAGATTTTAATCTTGTGAGCGGTGTCGCTTTCGGAATGTTTCTCGGACCGCAGGTATCGTTCGGACCTGCCTGCTGCGCGGCAGCCTATGCGAAGAAAAAAGGATATCTGGCGGACAGTCACGATGTCTTCACCCCGCTTATCACCACGCACAGGGCGGATGTTCTCATTGTGGGCGGGCTGTTCGCAGTATTCGGCTGGTACCTCAATACTGCGATCGCGTCGGTGGCAAACGGAGGGATTGACTCGGTCGCCCTGACCGTCACCATCATCTCCCTTGTCGCGAAGGTCCTTTTTGGGGGCTCGCTGATCGGGACAGTGGAAGGGGGCGGGAAGCGTTTTGCGATCGACAGCCCCTGCTGGCTTGAGTGGCAGACGAGCAGAAGAGGCTTCGTGATGCTTCTCACGGGAGGAACCATCGGGGCGATTTCGGGTTACCTTGTGATTGCCATGTGCGGGATGGCGGCCGAGACGGGCAATGAAGCTCTCGCGGCGATGTCCACCCTCCCCGTCTGGGCCGTGGCGGTCATCCTGTTCATGTTCATGGGCACGGGCAGGAATATCCCCGTTTTCCATCATATCGGCCTTCCGGCGGCCTATGCCGCGAAGATGGCGGTGGACGCCGGTGCCGGAGAAGATGCGCTTCTCTGGGCGGTCGCCTTCGGAATCCTGGGCTGCTATATGGGGGACTGGACGGCGAAGCTCTTTGACGTAAACGGCGATGGCTATGTAGATCCCCCCTCGGCGACCATCGCGATCCTCTCCCTCTTCCCGCTTGCGGTATTTCCGGCGATCGGTGTCAACGTTCCCGGAACGGCGGGGTACTACGCGGTTCCGATTCTTGTGATCGCACTCCTCGTCGTCTATGCCCTGAAGTGCGAGAAGGAGGCGAAGCGCCTCAATCATTCCGATGCCGGGGCGGTCCCGGAAGTATGATCGCAGAAACGGCACATGGGAAAAGATACGGAAACCGTTAAAACGATTCGAACAGATGCTAAAATAATTGCATACTCATTATCGCGGAGGAATGGAAATGAGTGCCTACGAAAATACAAAGAAGAATTATGTGATTTCAATTGATGCGGGAACGACGGGTGTGCGCTGCCTGCTCGTGGATCTCGGCGGACATATTTCGGCCCTGGCCTACAGGGAGAATCCCCTGGAATTTCCGGCGCCCGGTCTCTGCGAATGTGACGCGGCGGCCATCGAAGAAAACATTGTCTATACTACGAAAAAAGCCATGGAGGATTCGGGAATTGACCCGAATGAGATCGGAGGCATCTCCTTTACATTCATGAGATCCAGCTTCTTTCTTCGCAAAAATGACGGATCCTTTGCCCGCAAAGTAATCATGTGGCAGGATCTCCGGGCGGCGGAGCGCTTCCCCTGGATGAAGGAGCAGCTCGCGGCAAAGGGACTCACCCCGGAGGACTATTACGCGAAGACCGCTTTCCCGCTCGAGTCGACGACCCTCCCCAACAACAAGATCTACTGGGTGAAGGAACACGAGCCCGAGATTCTTGAGCAGACGGATATCATTCATACCGTGCATGCGCTCTGCGCACACGTCTTCGGTGTGGAAGGGTATATCGACGATAAGGAGGATATCGGCTGGTTCGGACTTCACAATGCGGACACGATGGAATTTGACCCGGAGCTCGCTGATATCTTCGGCATGGATCTCAAAAAATATGCCGGAAATCAGCCTGCCGGAACCGTCATCGGACATGTGACGGAGGAGGCGGCGGAGAAGATGGGCCTTGTGGCCGGCATCCCCATCGTCGTCGGCTGCGGTGATCATCAGTGCGCCGCGATCGGACTCGGAAATAATCACGAGGGCCTCGCCTCCCTTGTGATGGGCACCTGCGGCCTTCTTGTCGGACACTCCTCGAAGCCCGTCCGTGATCCGGCCTGTGCAGCCTGGGTGGTCGGAACGCCGATGGACATGCAGTATGAGCTTGAGTGCCACTCCAACGCCGCCGCGTCTTCCTTCCGCTGGCTGCGCGATGCGATCATGCAGGAGGCGGCCCAGCTCACGGACTGCACGGATCAGAAGATAGATGTCTATGATATCATGACGGCGATCGCTGCGAAGGCGAATGTGGGAAGCGACGGTCTCGTCTATCTTCCCTGGAACGCCGGCGCGAACTGCCCGCATTATGACCCGAATGCCCGCGGCGCTTTCATCGGCTTCACCTTCGCCCACGGCAGACCGGAGATCATCCGCTCGGTTATGGAAGGCGTCGTGTATGATATTCGTGACATGTGGGAGCTTGAGGTGAAGGCGGGTCTTCCCCCCTTCCAGGTGCTGCGGCTCTCCGGCGGCGCCGCGAGAAGCCCGATGTGGTGCCAGATCGTGGCGGATGTTCTGAACGTCACAGTGGAGACAACGGAAAATGAGGAGGCGACGGCCCTGGGCGCCGCGATGATCGCGACAGTGGGTGCCGGCATCTACAATAATCTTCAGGAGGCGATCGACAATATGGTACACGTCACGGGCGTGTACAAGCCCATTCCGGAAAACGTCGAGAAGTACAACGAGCTCTACAAAATCTTCAACGACGCGTATGATGCGCTGAAGGAGAAGACATTCCCGGAGATCGCCCAGTATCAGGGGTTCTGATCGGTTTATCAACAACTTGTTATACATGTCGATCGACAAGAGAGGAAGGCCGGCGGCCGAAAATGCCGCAAAATCGTCTGCAGCCGTGTAAACAAGGCCGGGAAACTCAAAAAACAGGCAGGGAAGGTATTGACATGTATAACAAGATGGGATATATTTGAAATACAGGATATACATGTTAAGATATTTCAAACAACTGGCAGGAGGAGAAAAAATGAAACTTCACGGAGAAGAAGTTAATAAGAAATGGCTGGCAAAACATATCGAGCACGTGATCTGGGAGAATGACCTGGAGATTCTCACAAAGGAAGTGGAGAAAGGCATCGAATACGGCTTCAGGACCATTTTCTCCCCGAGCCATTTCCGTCATGAATATGTCGCGGAAATGCTGAAGGGGACCGGGATCAAGCAGGCGACGCCCATCAACTTCATGAACGGCCTTGTTCCCGCCGAGGCGGCTGCAAAGCAGGCCGAGATCGCTCAGAAGGGCGGCGTGAACGCGATCGACCTGTATCCGGACATGGCAGCTTACAAGCTGAAGGACTGGAAGGCACTTGAGGAGTATGTCCGCACGGTCAGAAAGAGCTTCGACGGTGAGATCAAGGTGCTCACGATGTGCAATGACTCGCTTGACGATATGTACTGCCAGGTTGAGGCGATCAAGGCGGGCGGAGCCGACTTTGTGAAAGCTTATGACTACAACAAGATGGGCTGCCCCATGAGCAGGGTGCAGCAGCTGAAGGCAAAGTGCGATGAAGTCGGTCTTCGTCTGAAGACCTCCGGCAACGGCAAATACTGGACAACGGCGATCGTCATGGGCGAGTACGCGATCGGCGCCGAGTGCATCAGCGCGAGCAACAGCTTCCAGATCGTTGATGACCTGCCGGTCTTCGAGGCACTGTATTCTCAGTACGAGGTGTAAGAAATAACATGCGGAGCGCATCCCCCCGGGTTTTCCGGAGGGTGCGGCTCCCTTTAAAAATACGGAACGCGGGAGAATGAAAAATGTCAAAATACGCCAAATTATTTTCGGAATTCAGACTGGGCGGGGCTGTGCTCAAGAATCGTATCATCATGCCGGCGATGGACACGAGCCTCTGCGACGACAAGGGCAACCCTACACAGGAGCTCTGTGATTATTACGAGAGACGGGCCCGCGGCGGTGTCGGCATGATTATTACTGAATTTACCTCAATTGCGGCACCGGAGGGGCTGGGGGGAACGACACAGCTGAAAATCAACGATCCCCAGGCTGTCCCGATGTACTGGAAAATCACGGATACGGTGCACGCCTACGGGACAAAGATTCTGTCCCAGCTGCATCACGCGGGAATGCGGTCCGTGCCGGTTCCGGGAACGCGGCTTATGGGTCCTGTGGAAATCCCGGAAAAGGGCATCCACGGGATGACGGAAGAAGACATTCACGAGCTGACCGGAAAATTCGTGACGGCAGCGAAAATTGCACAGAAAGCGAATTTTGACGGAGTGGAGGTACATGCGGGTCACGGCTATCTGATCGGACAGTTCCTCTCTCCGAAGACGAATACAAGAACGGATGCTTACGGCGGGAATACGGAGAAACGCGCCAGGTTCCTGATTGAGATTATCCGCGCCATCCGGGAGGCGTGCGGACCCAGATTTATCATCAGCATCAGGCTTGCGGTGAAGGACTGGGACCCGAACGGAGGTCTGGAACTCGATGAGGGCGTAAAGATTGCCGAGATCCTGGACAAAGAATCCATCCAGCTGCTGAACCTCACCACCGGTATCAAATACAAGTGGTACGGAGCTTCCGAGACCGGCGAGCGTCCGGACGGCAACCGCCTTGATCTCGCCAGGGCCGTAAAGCCGCACGTGAAGACTCCTGTCGCGATCGTGGGTAAGATCCGCACAGGTGAGATGATGGAAGAGATTATCGAAGGAGGAACAGCGGATCTCGTCTGTGTGGGAAGACAGCTTATCTGTGATCCGGATTTCCCGAAGAAGCTCAAATACGGGAGGGAGGATGAAATCCGCAGATGTCTCAATTGCCTTGACGGCTGCTATGGCAGCATCGCCGCGGCGAGAGGGGTGAGATGCGCGCTGAATCCGACGGTCGGCTTTGAGGGTTCCTTTGACGATGAGAATCTGCCGCAGGTGAGAGAGGCAAAGAGGGTTATCGTGGTCGGCGGCGGCATCACGGGCATGCAGGCTGCAATTACGGCGGCTTCCCGCGGGCATGAGGTGATTCTCCTTGAGAAAAAGGAGGAGCTGGGGGGACAGATGAATCTCGCCAAGGTTCCGCCTCACAAGGAGATGATCGCGAAGGCGATTGCGTATTTTGCGGGCGAAGTGAGGAGAAAGGGTGTCGAAGTCCGCATGGGATGGGACGCGACGGCGGATGATATAGCGGCGCTTAAGCCGGACAAGGTGATTCTTGCCTGTGGATCCCGCTCCTTTGTCCCGCCCATTCCCGGGATTGAGCGCGCGGTGGACTGCTGGGAGATCCTGGCCTCGGAGAAGAAGCCGGAAGGGAAGCGGATCACGATCATCGGCGGAGGCAATGTCGGAGTAGAGACGGCTCTCACGCTGCTTGAGGGGAAGAACGAGATTACGATTCTTGAGATGCTGCCCAAACTCTCCGGGAATCAGGAAGCCTATCACAGGATGCGCGATCTCGCGGAGCTCGAGGCGGGAGGGGTGAAAGCCCTGACATCTGTCGCCGTGAAGGAGATCACGCCCGAGGGCGTCTCGTGGCAGAATCCCGACGGAAGCACAGACTTCGCCGGAGATGACATTCTGGTGACGGCAACCGGTCAGAGGCCGGCCGTGGACGGTCTGGCTGACGATCTCGACGCGCTCGGTATTGAGACGGTGAAGGCCGGTGACGCGATCCAGATGGGAAATCTCCGCGTGAATACAAAGAGCGGTTTTATGGCGGGATATTACGCCTGATTCTGCGGAATCTTTTGAGAGCGGTGTAAATGATTTCTGCGGCTTCCGCGCTGCCGTAAAAAAAGGACGGCGGGCGGAAGCCGAAAATCGATATAACCTGCAACATTTTTATGATCAGGTATTGACAGGAAGCTGCGATAGGTGTAAGTTATATATACAAGTTAAGACAACGAAAAACAAGTTGACACAAGTGCTGTTTTTTCGACAGTACATCGGCATGTCCGCATGAACAATTTTTTTTCGGACAACTTGTATATACAGGAACTAACCAAACAAGTCAGGTATCATTCACGCAAACATCAAAGAAACGAAAGGAGCAGCAATGGTTATCGGATCAAAAGTCAGAAATCTGAATCTTACGGCGGTCGGGGGCGAGGAGGCCTATGTCGCGCGGATTCTGGAGCAGAAGCTCAGCGTGGAGGAGTTCGACATCCTCGTGAAGGAAGCGGACAGGATCGGCGTCACGGACGAGTTTAAGAGAATCGTCGACACTTATCCGGAGCCGGCCGACGGAACGCCCGCGGGCTTTGAAGTCAGGATGGAGATCGGCGCCGACCGCGTTCTCCGTGCGGACCTGAAGAGAAATATTTCCTACGGGAAAAACGGCGTGAAGCGCCCCACCAATCTGCTCTTCTCGGCGGACAGCGCGAACCCCTACGAGATCGCCCCGATCGCCGGCCTTCTGGCGAACCTCACCTGCAATCCCGGCATCATCTACGACCTTTTCATCAATAACCCCAAGGCGAATGTCGGCCACAAGTTCAGCACGCGTGACGAGGTTATGGCGGAGATCGGCCGCATCCTCGGCCCGGGCTGCGATATCAGCGTCGAGCTGAACGACCCCTTCGGAAAGACCGACGAGGAACTTCTCGCGGAGGCGGAGCATTTCCGTGAGCTGCTCGGACAGGACAGAGTCGTCATCAAGGTTCCCCACACCGGCCCGGTCAACAAGGACAATGTAGGCCAGCTTCTTGAGGGAGATAAGACGCTCGATAAGAGATACGACGACACGAATCCCGAGGACGCCTTCCGCGGCCACAGAATCGCCCTTCTCATGAAGGAGCACGGCTTCCGCGTGAACTTCACGCTGATGTTCGATCCGGCTCAGACCCAGCTTGCGCTGCAGGCCCGGCCCTACTTCATCAACAGCTTCATCCGGCACCGCCTGATGCAGTCCCAGAACATGAAGAAGCTCCTCGATCTCTTCGATGTGACCGGAGACAAAAAGTATCTCGAGGAGCTGAAGAGCTTCATGTTCACGAAGGATTACTTCGCGGCGGGCGAGGATCCGGATCTCCTCGATGTAAAGGCCAAGGCGGAGCTCCTGCTCGCGCAGAGAAACTTCGACAACGAGGAAGGGTGCGACGGTCTCGACGGCGTCCGCCACAACCTCCGCGTCCTTCGAAACTGCAATCTCGAGGACACAAGACTCATCCTCTGCAGCATGGAAGGCGACTGGAACTACTACGATCTCGACAAGCTGCTAGCCTCCGACGAGTTCAGCGATATGGCCGGCAAGGTCGTGCTCACGGCGGAGCCCGGCTATCTCGCCAGATTCTCCAGCTCGAACCAGGTGGTTTCCTATCAGAGACGCTTTATGAACGCGGCCAACGGGGAGAAGTAATCCGGAAGCATGTTTAAAGGCCGCTCACATTGAATGATCCCGCAAGGAGGGAGAAGAAATGAAAACAAGAAATTTTCTTGAGGAACTGCAGTACGCAAAAGAACACAAATATGCGGTCGGGGCATTCAACATTTTCAATTATCTCTCGGCCCGCGCGGTAATCCGGGCGGCCTCGACCATGGATCTGCCGGTGATCCTGCAGACCTCGAGCGCCACGGTCAGGAAGTTCGGGCCGGTCGAGCTCGGCACCATGCTGCGGCAGCTGGCCTGGAACGCGCCCGTGAACGTGATCATCCACCTCGATCACTGCACGGATATCAACCTCGCCAAGGCCTGCATGGATTCCGGCTGGGATTCGATTATGTATGACGGGTCGAAGCTTCCTCTCGAGGAAAATATTGCCGGCTGCCGCGAGGTCGTCTCCTACGCCCACAAGCGGGGCATCAAGGTCGAGGGCGAGCTCGGGAAGATCGGGGGCGTCGAGGACGAGATCGTGGTGGATCTCGGCGAGACCGAGGACGCGAAGCTGGACGAGTCCATTTACTTCGTGAAGGAGTCCGGCATCGACGCCTTTGCGCCGGCAGTCGGAACCGCGCACGGCCTCTACAAGGGGACGCCAAAGATCGATTTCAACCTGGTCGAGCAGCTGAGCACAGCGGTGCCGGCCCCGATCGTCATCCACGGCGGAACGGGACTTCCGGAGTCGACCTTCGAGGCGCTCGTCAATCTCGGTGCGGCCAAGATCAACGTGTCCACGGCGATCAAGCACGCCTACATCGACAACTGCAAGGAGTACATGAAGGCGAATCCGGACAAGCTGGATCCGATCGATTTTGACTATTTCCTCAACTGCGCGATCAAGAATGTGGCGATGGACCACATGAAGGTCTTTACAAAGAATAAAAAGGACTGAGGCGCCTCGCGCCGGATTCCGGCGGAAACCGGCGGCGCGGAAGGAGATCGGAAGGAAGGCGGACGGAGACGAAAGGAGAAGAGATGAGCGCGGAGAATAAAGCATACAGGGCAAATTATCCGGTGGATCTGCACAGCCATTCGACGAGATCGGACGGGTCGGATACGCCGCAGGAGCTGATTGATCACGCCGCCGGCGTGGGAGTAAAGATTCTCGCACTCACGGATCACGATATCCGTCCCCCGAAGACGATCACCCTCGATACGGGCGAGGAAGTCGATGCGGTGGAGTACGCGAAATCGAAGGGGCTTACCCTTATCCGCGGCATTGAGGTCTCCTGCGAGACGACGGCGGAGGACTGCCACATCGTGTGTCTCGGCTGCGACTGGGAGGATCCCTTCTTCGACCGCCTGGAGAGGTCCGTCGTCGAGTCGAAGACAAGGAGCTACCGGGAGCTCGTGAGGCGCCTTTGCGAGAACGGCATGGAGCTTACCTGGGACGAGGTGCTGGAGAACAACGGCAATCCCATTACGGAGGACCATGTCCAGAAGAAGATGATCTTTGAGCTGCTCGCCCGGAAAGGGTACACGAAGGATTGGGCGGAGGCCAAGCTCATGGTCAAGAATACACCGGAATATCAGATCTTAAGAGAGAAGCCTGATCCGGTGGAGGTCATCCGCGAGGTAAAGAGGACCGGCGGGATCGCCATCATGGCGCACCCCTATCTGGTAAATGAGCCTGTCCGGATTCCCGCGGGCACCATGACTCGGGCGGAATATATCGACCGCCTGATTGAAGCCGGGCTCGACGGCATCGAGGCCTCCTACACCTACGGGAAGACGAGCTACGGCGGGACGATGACGGCGGAGGAGATCGAAGCGGAGGTGAGGGAGAGGTATACGACCCGTCTGGCAGTCATCTCCGGAGGTTCAGATTACCACGCCGATGCCAAAAAGGGCGTGAAGCACCCGCGGGAGATCGGCGAGTGCGGCATCACGGAGGAATATTTTAGGGGAAATGCGGTGCTCTGCACCCTGCTTCCTTAACTGAAACGGAGGACAGACTATGAAAGTTGTATTCGGATGCGATCCGAACGCGGAGGATTTCAAGCAGATACTGATGGCTTATGTGAAGGAGCTCGGTCATGAGGTGACCGATTTCGGAAGCGAGGACCCGATCTACGCCAATACGGCCGTCAGAGTTAGCGAGGCGGTCGCGCGCGGCGAATTCGACCGGGGCGTGCTTCTGTGCGGAACCGGGATCGGTGTGAGCATTTCCGCAAATAAGGTGAACGGCTGCTACTGCGCTCTTGTCAACAACATCTATCAGGCACAGAGAGCCCAGCTCAGCAATAACGCCAACTGCATCGCCATGGGCGCGCAGGTGACCGGAATCGAGCTCGCCAAGTGCCTCGTGAAGGAATATCTCGGACTGACCTTCGATCCGAACAGCCGCTCGGGGAGCAAGGTCGCCCGCATTTGCGAGTATGAGAAGGAGAGAGGATGATGGAACAGAAGAGACGCGTGGCGGGGCTTAAGCTGAAGGCTGCGCTCTGCAGAAAAAATATTCTCCGTATGGTTCGCGCCGGCGGCCACGGCCATGTCGGTGGGGCGCTTTCGGCCATGGACGTCGTGACGGCACTGTATTTTGACAAGATGAATGTGGATCCGAAGAACCCGAGGATGGAAGGCCGCGACCGTTTCCTTCTGTCCGCCGGACACAAGTGCCTCTGCCAGTACGCGGCGCTCGCCGAGAAAGGCTTCTTTGACAAGGAGGTGCTCGACACCTACGGCGCGCTCGGCTCTCACATTCCGGGACATCCGGATATGTACAAGCTCCCGGGCGTGGAGGCCAACACGGGCGCCCTCGGCCACGGCATGTCCATCGCGAACGGCATGGCGGCCGCGGCGAAGCTGGACGGAAAGGACTGGAAGGTCTACGCGGTGACCGGCGACGGCGAGCTTCCGGAAGGATCCAACTGGGAGGCGGCCGCGGCAGCCGCGAAGTTCGGGCTCGACAACCTGACAGTGTTCGTGGACAACAACGGGCTGCAGATCAGCGGCAAGGTCACGGACGTGATGAGCATGGAGCCGATCAACGGCAAGTTCGCCGCCTTCGGCTGGAGCGTTAAGATCATCGACGGCAACAATATGGAGGAGATCGTGGAGACGCTCGACCAGCTGCCGCTTGAGCCGGGAAAGCCGTCCTGCATCATCATGAAGACGGTGAAGGCGAAGGGACTTCCCTTCGGAGAGAACAAGGCCGCGTTCCATTTCTGGAATGCGACGCCCGAGCTCCTCGAAGAGGCGGAGGCCTCCCTGGACGCGGAAATCAGCGAGCTTGAGAAAGTACTGGAGGAGCTGTCATGATCGGAGAAATGTTTGATCCCAGAAAGACATTTGGCAAGGCCGTGACGGACGTCGCCGCGATGAACAGTGATGTCGTCGTTTTCTCGGCGGACAGCGGCAAGAGCTCCGGATTCGGAGAGTTTATTGAAAAATATCCCGAGCGCTACTTCGAGGTCGGCATCGCCGAGCAGTGCGCCATCGGGATGGCGGCCGGCATGGCGACCGCGGGCAAGATTCCGGTATTCTGCGCGATTACCCCGTTCGTGACGGCCCGCCCCTATGAGATGGTCAGAAATGACATGGGATACATGCGCCAGAATGTGAAGATCGTCGGCCGGAACACCGGCATGACCTACTCCGATCTCGGCGTGACGCACCAGGGCATCGACGACATCGCGCTCATGAGTCTGATCCCGGGCATGACCATTCTCGCCCCTCAGGATCCCATGGAGATCGAGGAGGCCGTAAAGGCGATGATCGCACACGAGGGACCCGTCTACATGCGGATTGGGAATCCGAAGATCCCGCAGCTTTTCGAGAGAAGCCCCTTTGAGATCGGCAGGGGCCGGGTGCTCGAGGAGGGCACGGATGTGACCATCATCACGACCGGATCTACGACGCTCGACGGCATCGAGGCCGTGAAGATTCTTAAGGAATGGGGCATCAGTGCGAAGCTCATCGGAATGCCGACGATCCTGCCGCTCGACGAAAGGCTCGTGAGAGAAGCCGCGGCGGAGACGGGCAGGGTCGTGACGGTCGAGGAGGCCTATATCCACGGCGGCCTCGGCTCCATCGTCACCGAGGCGGTGAGCGACATGGCGGGCGTCACGGTGAAACGCCTCGGCATGCCCATGGAGTACGCGAGAACCAGCAAGAATTACAGGGAGCTGCTCGCATACTACAAGCTCGACGGTGCCGGTATCGCGAAGTCGATCGCGGCCTTTGTGAAGTGAAGATTATTTCATCCTGGTTTGGTGTTTGCGAAGGCGGGAGAGGGCGGAGGACCCTCTCCTTTGCCTTATATGGCGGGTAGGGAGGCAGTCTATGTGGGTGAGCTGGCCGGGAGAATGTCATCCTTGCCCGCGGAGTGTAATGCGAGGTTGACGTGTGTATGTCCCCGGCGAATGTCATAGAAAAACAAAGCAGATCGAATCGGTCAGGGAAGGAGGAGCGAAGCAGATGGAAAAACACTTCAGGGGTGTGTTTGCCCCGATCGTAACAGTCTTTGATGAGAATGAGAGAATCTGCCCGGAGCTGATCGCGGAGAATATCCGTATTTACAACTCGACGGGGCTCGCAGGTTATATGCCTCTCGGAAGCAACGGGGAATTTCAGGGCCTTACGGAGGAAGAAGCCCTGCTTGTTCTTAAAACCGTCGTCCGCGAGGCTGCTTCCGACAAGATAATTGTCGGCGGCTGCGGCCGTGAATCGGTGGGAAAGACCGTGGAATTTATCAGGAAGGTGGCGGACTGCGGGCTCGACTACGCATTTCTTCTGCCGCCGCACTATTTTGCGAAGCAGATGTCGGACGCGGCGCTTCTGCGCTTCTTCCTCGCGGTGGCGGACGCTAGCCCCATTCCGATTGTGCTGTATACGGCGCCCAAGTTTACTGGAGGAGTGGGCATCTCACCATCTCTTGCGGCGCTTCTGGCCCGCCATGAGAATATCGTCGCCCTGAAGAATTCATCACTGGCTCCCAACCGGGAGTACCTGCAGGCGGTGGATGGTTTGGATTTTGAAATCATCGCCGGAAATATCGGCAATTTCTACACCGGACTTCTCGAGGGCTGCACAAGCGGTGTTCTCTCTACGGCGAGCTATATGCCGGAGTTGTGTGTCAGCCTCTTTGAACTGGTGGAGAAGGGGGAGTTTGGGAAAGCGGAGGCCCTCAGCGCGAAACTGCAGACAATTTCGTCGAAGACGGCCGGATCGCTCGCTGTCGCGGGAGTCAAGTGCGCGATGGATGTGCGCGGTTTGCACGGAGGACACGTGCGGCTGCCTCTGCTGGATCTGACGGAGGCGGAGAAGGGCAGGTTCGCTGCAGTGTTTGAGGAGTGTGAGGTGGGAACGGTCAAAACGCCGTAATTGTACTTGCTTATGCCGGCACTGCCAGGATGAGCACGCAGACTGTGATCAGGAGGATCCCGATGTAGTCCATGAAAACAAGGGGTGTGGAGAGGACCGCGGCGGCGAGGATTGCCGTCGCTACCGGCTCGATGGATGAAAGCATGCTCGCCTTCGAAGGACCGATGAGGGTAACTCCGGTGAGATAGATGCAGTAAGAAATCATTGTCCCGAAAAAGAGCTGGTAAGCGAGAACCAGGATGAGCGGGAGATCCATGATTCCGTCCGCGGGAGGCGTGAAGCGCCAGATGGGACATCTGATGATGTTCATGAGAATTCCTGCGACCAGCTGCCCCCAGGCGAAGGTATAAACAGAACCGTAGGCTGCGAGCAGGCGTCTGGGATAGATATTATAGAACGACAGCGTCACCGCTGACGAGATTCCGATGAGAAGCCCCGTTTCGGTGATCGTCAGTGTCCGCGGATTTCCGTGCGTTGAGATCAGAAAGACGCCTGAAAGCGCCAGGATTACTCCCAGAATCTCCTTCCGCGTCGGCATTTTTTTCTCTCTTGCAGCAGAAAAGAGCACGATCATGGCGGGAGAGAGATATTGCAGGGTCGTCGCGGTCGGAGCATTGGTGTGCTGCACTGCGAGCATGTAAAAATAGAGATTAAAACCAACTCCGAACAGCCCGAACAGGATCATCTGCCGGGCGTCTTTTTTGTTTTTCCATACAATCAACACCCGCCTTTTCATTCGAGATGTCAGAAACAGCACCATAAGCAGGCCGCCGAAGGTGGTCCGGTAGGTCGTCAGCCATGCGGAGCTGAGCCCTCTTTGATTGATCAGATATTCACCCGCGACTCCGGTGCTGCCCCACATCACTGCGGATGCGATCACGATGAGAAAGCCGAGAGCCTGTTTTCCTGTCAGAGATGTCTGTTTCATGCCGGTTCTGCTGCAATGCTGAGAAAAGGTGAACGTTACTGTCTGCGTGTCAGGCGCACAGAACTCCCGGCTTCAAAATGCGCTTTGCTGCGCGGCGGGGAGTCCTGCGCATGATCAATTCGGAGAAAGAGTATGGACTAAGGGGCAATCAATACTCAAACTGGCGATAGTATCTGCGGATGTCGAGGCTGTGGCCGGTGTACTTTTCGAAATAGCGGCTCAGGCGTCCATTAAGAAGCGCGGTGGAGAAGATCGGAGAAAGGCAGGGGGCGAACTCTTCCCCGATGCCGTCCATATAGTCCTTCACGTCGACAATGACGACATTCTTCCCGTATTTTTTGAGGAAGGCTTCGGCTCTTTCGTCGATGGCCCGGCAGGCTCCGGCCGACTTGACGAGGAACACATCCGTGTTTTCGTCGACCAGCTCCAGGGTTCCGTGGAAGAATTCGGAGGATTTCACGGCCTTTGTGCGGATCCACTGCATCTCTTCAAGAATGCACATCGTGAAAAGATAGACCTCTCCCCAGAGCTCTCCGCCGCCGATCCAGAGGAGGTAAGGGCTCCTGTAATACTGTTCCGCGATGCTTTCCGCCTGCCCGTCGAAACGCTTCTGCGCGTCAATCAGCCGATCGGGGAGCGTCTGCAGCAGCTCCCTGAACCTGTCAATATGGGGGAAGTCGCCCCGGAGGTTCAGCAGGCCGTAGAAGAGGCCAAAGACGGATAAATATTCATATTCCACGCCCTTGAACACGACGAGGGGAAGCTGGTAGTCCGTGAGCTGTCCGAGAGGGGAATCCATGTTGATTACCATGGAGGCAATTCTGCAGCCGTAATTCTCCTTGATCCACTTTGCGGCAGCGACCGTCTCTTTGGTATCGCCTGATTTTGAACCCATAATGACGAGGGAGTCTTTTTTCAGCTGCCGGTGTCCCTTCAGGACGAGCTCACCCGCCTGCGCGGTATAAACGGGAACCTCGGTCAGCTGAGCCGCCATTTCCTCAAAATGCATCATCATGGCGATCGTGCCGCCTACTGCCACAAAGAAAATATTGCTGTATCCTTCTTTGTGTATCTTCTCCGCGAGCGCAGTTCCTTCATCAAATGCGGCAATCTGCCTTGTGAGATTCTGACGATACTCGCTTTCGTTAAAATTGAACATGGTATCCTCCTTGGTAGATATGATGTGCCCGCCGCCTCTCTCCGGCCGGACCGGTGTTCGGCTGCCTGAGAGTCCGCGGCATACCGGCAGATAAACGGTGTCTGCCAAGAATATAATACAGGAAACGAAATGTGTCAACACATAACGAAACTAAAACTTACGAAATTTTACGTTTAAAGGCGATAGTTGGACAAAAACCGCATAAAGCAGAAGAATGCCGGATCTAAAACAGAAAAAAATCGTAATTTATAGTTGCGTATCGCAAAAACCTATGCTATAGTGATTTTTGAAAAGATTACAAAACATAAAAGCAGGACATTCATTCCTATATATAACGCATCATGAATTACCTGATCGCATCCGCTCTACTTGTGAATCTGGATATGATAACTTTCTTTTTTGTACTTCCTTATCAGATCGCGGACGCGGGAGGGGCACCGGAAATCGTCAATATTATCAATATTATACACGCGCTCATTTATGTTATTTCGGCCGGGCTGTCCGGAAGGCTGCTGAGAGAGTGCGGAGACCCGATGAAGATTCTCCGTCTGATTCTCGGAGGACTGTCGGCAATATATACCATAGACGCAATACTGGCGGAGCCTCTGTTATTACTGCTCCCATGTGCGCTGCACAGCCTGCTTCTCGGAATATTCTGGCCGGCTTTCTGGGCGGCATTCTACAGAAGCCCGGATACCGGCATTCTGACAGTAGGTACGGAGATGATTCTTACGATGGGAAGCGCGGTGTTCGGACCTGTGCTTGCGGGAGCAGCTTATCGGTATACGGGAAGGTACGTCCTTCTTGTCATCGCGCTGCTGACCTTTATCGTGATGCTGCTGATGCGGTCCGGAAGGGACGGAAGCATGGCGGCGCCCGGTTCTCCCGGGCTTCGCACCGATCCCGGGGCTGAGAACAGCCGTATTCATATAGAACATGTCAGAATCCTGATTCTTCTGCTCTGGCTCGGGGCAGGAGGGGCGGGCTGTCTGGACGGGCTGTTCCGGTCCGCTGCCGCAGCTTATCTGAAGGCCAGAGGAAAGGGACCGGAAATATGGGGAATGCTGCAGAGCGTAAAGATTCTGTCTCAGATTCTCTCTGTGGCCGTGATCTGCAGAATCGGTGAGAACCGGTTCGCGTTTCAGGGAACAAGGCGGAAGCTCTTTGCGGGATTCGGGGCGCTTCTTGCCGGATCGGCGATTCTGAGCTGCACCGTGAAGATTCCTTTTCTCATAGGCAGTATGGTTCTTCTGGGGTCGGGCTGCGGCGTTCTGCTGTTTCTGTGCATGCATATCGGCTCCTCGCTTTCCGGCTCCCTAAATCAGAATCTGAACGGCTTTGCGGAGAGCATTACGGGAGCGGGCATACTTGCCGGATCCGTGCTGTCCGGAGTCCGGCGCGGAAATCCGTTTATCAGTTTTTCAGTCATGAATGCAGTCTGTGCCGCCGGTGTTCTGCTTTTCCGCTGCGGAGAGCTGTCCGCGGCATCCGGGAGCACGGATGAAATACAGGGATACAGGAGATAGGCAGAGTTGTAAACAAAAGGATGGGAGGATCCTCAAGATGGAAGAGATGCTTGTACTTGACCGGCTGACTAAGACCTACGGCGATTTTTATGCCGCGAAGGAGGTCTCGCTCAAACTTAAGAAAGGGGAGTTTCTGACTCTTTTGGGACCGAGCGGATCCGGCAAAACCACCACGCTGAAGATGGTGGCCGGTCTTGAGATTCCCACGTCGGGCTCAATCCTCGTAAAGGGAGAAGATATTACGTTTCTTCCTCCGGATAAGAGGGGGCTCGGAATGGTATTTCAGAATTATGCCCTGTTTCCGCATATGACAATCCTCGAAAATATCATGTTTCCGCTGAAAATGCGCAAACAGAAGATGAATAAGCAGGACATGGAAAAACTCGCCCGGGCGTACCTGCAGCTGGTTCAGCTGGAGCATGTTGCCGACAGGAAGCCCTCCCAGCTGTCGGGAGGACAGCAGCAGCGGATCGCGCTGGCAAGGGCGATGGTATTTTCGCCGCCGATCGTTCTGATGGACGAGCCGCTCGGAGCCCTGGATAAAAAACTCCGGGGAGATATGCAGCTCGAGATCAAGAGACTTCAGAAAAAACTGAATATAACGACGATCTATGTCACGCATGATCAGGAGGAAGCGCTCACGATGTCTGACCGCATCGCGATCATGCGGGCGGGAGAGATCGCGATGATCGGTACCCCCGATGAGATCTATGAGAAACCGAACAGCGTATTTGTGGCGGACTTTATCGGGGAGTCCAATCTGATCCCCGTCACCTGCGTCAAAGCGGAAGGAGATACGGTACGCCTTCGTCTCCGCACTTCGTCGGGAACGGAATTTGACTATCAGACGAACCCGGATAATCTCCCTGAATTTGCGGAGACGACACGCTTCGTGATTCGTCCGGAGAAAATGTACGCGGCGGCGGATCTGGGAAACAGGAAGAAACTGGCGGGGATTGTCACCGATGTCATTTATCTCGGTGAATCCGTCAAATATGTGATTTCCGTGGACGGAGAGATCCAGGTCAAGATCAAACAGCAGGCAACGGCCGGGGCTCAGATTTACGCGGTGGGTGATTCCGTAGAGATCGGCTGGGAAAATGAATCGGGTCAGGTGCTGAACTGAGAACAGGCATGGAACCAGTTCTGTGAATCCGCTTCCGGGCGGAAATAACGGATCTTGTATATAGGAACTTGCAGACAGGCATAGTGATCAAACCGCCGGTGAAAGGACAGGCGGGAATCAGGAAAGGAGAAACAGTAGTTATGAAAAGAAAAATCACTGCATTGCTTCTGACAGCTGCGATGTCACTCTCCCTCTGCGCGTGCGGAGGGGCGGCATCTGCGGATTCTGCCGCCGAGTCGGCTGCGGCGTCTGAAGAGACCGCGGCCGGAGAGACGGAGAGCGCGCAGGAGTCGGGATCGGAAGGAAATGAAGCCGCTTCGAATTATGAGGGCGAAACTCTCGTGATCGGCGTCTGGGGCGGCACATGGAAAGAGGCTTTTGACGAAGCGTGCGTCAAACCGTTTGAGGAAAAGTACGGCTGTACGATCGAAGAAGAGGAGATGGGCGATAATATCGTTGCGGAAGTCATCGCCCAGGTTGAGCAGGATATCGATGGCATTGATCTCGCGGCGGGCGGCGGAGCGGCCGATTTCTGCGCCTATCTCGGCACAAAGGGAGCCGTGAAGGAACTGGATTACAGCAGAATTGCAAATGCGGCAGAGCTGGATGATTACGCGAAGACAACCTATGGCGTGGGAATGTATATCTGCGCGGAAGCGTGGGTCTATGACAAGGATGCCTTCCCGAACAACCCGGTTGGCTCGGAAGGATTCTTCGACACCTCCAACACCGGAGAGCGCAGCATCAGAAGCTGGGTCGGCTCGGGCATTCTTGAGCAGGCGCTTCTCGCGGACGGCGTGGCTTATGAAGATCTCTATCCTCTTGATCTGGACCGCGCTTTTGCAAAGCTTGATACCGTAAAGCCCTATATTACCAAGTACTGGTCTTCCGGAGCCGAGATCTATCAGACGATCCTCGACAAGGAGGCTGTGGCCGGAGAGTTCTGGTTCTCGCATGCGAACAGAGCGATCAATGACGGTGCGAACGCCTATGTTTCCTATCAGGACACGGCAAAATTTGCCGATTCTCTCGCCATTACCGCCAATACAAAGCACGAAGATCTCGCGTATGAGTTCATCAATTTCTGCCTTGATCCCGAAGTGCAGGCGAACTTCAGCAAGCTTGTCGGCTATGCCCCGATTACGCAGGAAGCGCTGCAGTATCTTGATCAGGAAACACAGGATGAAATTGCCTGCATGTATCAGCCGTACGAGGAAGGCGGCACATTCTGGGCAGATGTGGATTACTGGAGCGAGAACTACGAGGCGGTGTCCGAGCGCTACGAGCTGTGGAAAGCCGCGTAAGACGGGCTGGCTTAAGGGAGATGAGGAACTGACCGGTTACTGAGCCGGGTGCAGTGCACGGGCTGCTGTCCGCGGACGGACAAAATACGTGTGACTTCGGACAGCAGCCTTTATGATAAAAACACCCGGAGGGCGCTGCCTTAAAGGAGAGGAAATGGATCAGAGTGTAACATCGAAAAATGGATTTCAGAGGATTTTGCACCAGAATCCCTGGATTACTCCGGTACTTATGGTATTGCCTGTATTGCTGGTGCTTGCGATCTTTTACTTTTATCCTCTGTTTAAATTGATTCCGAGGAGTTTTGTCGCGGACGGAAGGATCGGATTCGCCAATTATGCCAAGATTTTTTCGGAAGCGGCGTACGTAAAATCGTTTGCGATGACGGTCGCGATTGCGGTGATGGCGGTCGTGATCACGCTTCTTCTGGGATATCCGGTTGCCTACCTCATGGCGACGGCGAAGCCGAAGGTTCAGAGCTTTCTTATGATGCTGATCATGCTTTCTTTCTGGACAAGCCTGATGGTCCGCACCTATTCCTGGATGGTGGTCCTGCAGAAGGGCGGGATCGTGAACAGCATTCTTCTGTCCCTTCATATCATAAAGGAGCCCCTCACGATTCTTTATACTCCGGCTGCGATTGTCATAGGAACGGTGCATATTCTTCTTCCGTATATGATCCTCCCGATCAACAGCACACTCCGGGGAATCGATCATAATCTGGCCTGGGCTGCGAGGTCTATGGGGGCGACGCGGGCACAGGCATTCTGGAAGATTATTTTCCCGCTCAGTGTTCCGGGAATATCGGCGGGCGTGCTGCTTGTTTTCGTACAGGCTCTGGGATTTTATGTTACGCCCATGCTTCTTGGCGGAGGCAAGACGATGGTGGCGGCGACATTTATTGACCGGCAGATGAATACGCTCGCGAACTGGGGAGTCGGGTCTGCCTTCGGAATCGTACTTACGCTGGTGTCTGTCGTATTCCTGCTCGTTTATCTGCGGATTTTCGGGACGAAATCACTGAAGCAGGGGCTGTTCTGAAGGGAGAGTCGAGATGAAATCAAATGCGAACAAGATGGTCGAGAAAAAGACGCTTCTCTGGGTCTACTGCATTTTTGTACTGCTGTTCCTGGTGCTGCCCATATTGATCATTGTACCGATGTCTTTCGGAGGGGCCAGTCATCTGGAATTTCCGCCAACAAGCCTTTCGCTGCGGTGGTACGAGGCGATCCCTGAGGGAGGGTGGAGCAAAGGCCTGATCAACAGTCTTAAGATCGGTGCGGGGACAGTTGTGCTTTCGGTCGGCCTGGGAACACTGGCCGCGATCGGAATCAAGAATCCGCATATGAAGTACGGCGGCATCATCAATATCATCTGTCTTCTTCCGATGATGCTTCCGGTCGTGATCGTAGCTGTCGGTATGTATCTGGTCTACGGATCCTGGAAAATTACGGGTACCATGCCGGCCATCATCCTTGCGCACACCTGTATAGCCATACCGATGGTGATCACGCTGATGGTTTCCGCGCTGTCCAATGTGGATATGCGCCTCTATGACGCGGCCAGAAGCCTTGGGGCCAGCCATATGACTGCGAATCTGAAAGTGATTCTTCCGCTTGTCCGGCCGGCATTATTTACAAGTATGCTGTTCTCGTTCGTCACGTCGTTCGATGAATCCGTCATTTCTCTTTTTATCACGGACAGAAGAACGATCACCCTGCCGCGTATGATTTTCAACAGTCTCCGCTTTGAAATCAGTCCGGCGATCTCCGCGATTTCCACGATTCTGATTGCCGTGACAATCCTGGTGTTCGGATTAAATGCGCTGATCAGGAAGGAAGATCCCGGAGCGAAGTAAAAGAAAGACCGGCCGGTGCGTGCTGAAGAGCCGGCTGTTATAGAGGAGAACGATGAGATGAAGCTGTCTTTTTTGTCCATGTTATATATGCGCTATCCTCTGGAGAAGGCATTTGAAGCCGCTGCCAGACAGGGGTATGACGGCGTGGAGGTGTGGGGCGGAAGGCCGCATGCCTACGGACCGGATGTCGATGAACGGCGCGCCGAAGAGATCCGGGGATATGCGGAGAAGTATCACGTGGAGATCCCCATGTTCTGCGCGGAGATTCTCTCTTATCCGTATAATATTGCGACGACGGATGTGAAAGAGAGAAAGGATACCCTGGAATATCTTAAAAAGAGCATCGACGCGGCCTCCATGATCGGGGCTCCGGGAATGCTGATCACGATCGGGCACGCGGGTTACGGAACGAAAAAAAAGGAGAATTTCCGCAATATTGTCGGTGTGGTGAAGGAACTGGCGGAACATGCGGAAAAGAAAAATGTGGACCTTGTGGTGGAGCCGCTGACCGTACAGGAAAGCAATACCATTGTTTTTCTGGATGATGTGCTGGAGCTGTTTGACGCGGTCGGAAGTCCCAGGCTGAAGAGCATGCTGGATACAGTGATGCCCATGACGAACTGGGAGACCTACACGGAGTATTTTGAGAAGCTGGGAGTCGGAGATAAGCTGGCCTATATTCATCTCGAGGACAGCAGCGGGACGGATCAGTTTCACAGGCCCATCGGAACCGGCATACTGGACTTCGATGAGATATTTTCCCTGATCAGAAAATACGGGTATGACGGATGGATCAGTCTGGAGCTCATTTCTTCCTTTATCAGGGAACCGGAGATGGCTTCCGGAAGAGAGATCCGGAGGGTCAGGGAGTTTATGCGCAGATAATACGGTACATTTTGCAAAAGAAGCAAAAGATTTCGAAACGAAAGAAAACGTCATCATATCTTTTATATTCAAATGAGGATGGTGTATAATAACAGATGTCTCTTAACGTTCATGCAGTACCTACTCACAGTGTAAGCGGGAAAAATATGATTAAGGATGACCGGCTGTCCAAGATAAAAGAGATTCTGTATAACGTCAACTCCGTCAAGGTTGATGAGCTGGCGAACCTCCTCAATGTCTCACTCGTGACAATCCGTCACGATCTGAGCGAGCTTGAAGCGGAGGGCTTCGCGATCCGGGTTCATGGCGGCGCCATCCTCAACGAGGACAAGAAGGTGAGCGTCCCCAACTTTTATCTGAGAAAGGATCTGGAAGACGTCGTATCAAAGAATATCATCATCCCCCTTAACGCGGAGCGCACCATCGGTGTTCTGGCAGGGAATCTGATCAGGGAAAATTCCTGGATCTTTCTCGGCTGCGGAAGCACCTGCGCCAGTATCGCGCAGATTCTCGTAGACCGCCAGGTCAATGTGGTGACCAACAGCGTTCTTGTCGCCACGGTTCTTGCCCAGAATGCCAGGGCTAATGTGCTGGTGACCGGGGGATACCTGTCCGGAAGCTACCGATCCTATATGGCGGGGGACATCTTTGAACAGGCGATTTCGAATATCCGCGTGGACATTGCCTTTTTCGGAACGGCCGCGGTGAATTTTGAGAGAGGGTTCTGCGTTCAGGGAATGGAGGAGCGCAGTATTTACAGCTCCGTGAAGAAAATCGCCCGGCAGATGGCCATTGCCGCGAGCTCTTATAAGTACGGAAAGGACTCCTACTTTACACTGGCGGATCTGGATGAGCCGGATCTGATCATCGCGGAGGCGGATCCGCCCGCGGAATATAAAAGATATTTTGACGAACACCATATGACGCTTGTCACACAGGCGGAAAATGAGAGGTTGTCAAAGTATGAACAAGAAGGAGATGCTCCGAAAGACATTCGGAACAGATAAACCCATCATTGCACTGCTCCACATCGATCCTCTGCCGGGGGATGTTCTGTACGACTACAGAGGCTCCATGCGCGAGGTAGTGGAGCATGTGCGTCAGGATGCCGCCAATCTGATTGAGGGCGGCGTGGATGCCATTCTTTTCTCTAACGAATTCAGCATGCCGTATCAGAATGCGGTCTCCCAGGTGACAACATCAGCCATGGCCTATATTATCGGACGGGTCAGGGACATGATTACTGTGCCTTTCGGCGTTCATGTGATCTCCGACGGCGCCGCCACAATCGAACTTGCGGCAGCGGTTGACGCGTCCTTCGTCCGGGGCATCTTCACGGGCGCCTATGTCGGGGAGTGCGGTATCAAGGAGACGGACATTGCGGCCGTCCTCCGCCGGAAAAAGGAGCTGAGGCTGGACGATCTCCGCGTCTTTTATATGGTGAACGCAGAGGCGGACGCCTATCTCAACGACCGCCCTCTTAAGACGATCGTCAATTCCCTGATTTTCAAATGCAGACCGGACGGCGTGGCACTCTCAGGCCTTCACGCGGGTGAAGAGGCGGGCGATGAGCTGCTGGACGAGATGACGGAAGCGGCCGGGGAAACGGCTGTATTTGCCAATACGGGATGCACGGTGGACAATGTGGCGGAAAAGCTGCGGCACTGTGACGGCGCATTTGTCGGCACGGGGTTTAAGGTAGACGGAAGGTTTGAAAATCACACCGACCCGGAGCGGGTCCGCCGGTTTATGGATATTGTGAAGGCTTCACGCAGCTGCTGATCACAGAAATACCGGCAGGAGCCTGACAGAGGTGGGGCATGAAATATTATCTGGGAATTGACGTCGGCTCATCGGAGAGCAAGGCGACTCTGCTGGACGAGCATTTTTCGACAGTAAAAGTCGTGTCCTGCGCGCATGATCTGCTGAATCCGAAGCCGGGACATTTTGAGCATGATGCGGAGAAAGTCTGGTGGGGGGATCTCTGCCGGCTGACACATCGGATCTTTGACGAGTGCGGGGTGCGTCCGGAGGAGATTGCGGCTGTCGGATGCAGCGCCCTGGGCGCGGATCTGGTGCCGGTCGATGAGAACTGTGTTCCTCTCCGGAATGCCATTTTATACGGAATCGATTCGCGCGCGCATGCGGAAATCGACGCGCTAAATGAAAAATACGGCCCGGAGAAGGTCATGGAGTTCAACGGCAGGCCGCTTTGCTCAAGTGATGTTCCGCCCAAGATGCAGTGGCTGGCCGGCCATGAGCCGGACATTTTCACGAGGGCTCATAAGCTTCTTACGGCGTCTTCTTTTCTTACGGCCAGGCTGACGGGCCGGTACACGATAGACCGGTTTCTTGCCTACGGTCCCTTCGCGCCGCTTTATTCAAAGACAGACGGTTCTCCGAATATGGAATATGTGCCGGAATTCTGCAGACCGGATCAGCTGGCGGAGGTACATGAGACGACGGCGGCAGTCGGGACGGTTACCGCCCGTGCGGCGGCGGACAGCGGGCTTGCCGAGGGAACGCCCGTGATCACGGGAACGGATGATTCGGCCGCGGAGGCGGTCAGCGCCGGGGTGATCGAGGACGGCGATCTTATGCTGCAGCTGGGCTCCTCCCTTTATATGATCGGTGTATGTCCGCAGATCATTGCGGACAGGCGGGTCTGGTCCGGCGGCTTCCTGATTCCCGGGAGAAGCTGCGTCCAGGGAGGGACAAATGCCGCGGGAACGCTCACAAAATGGTATCGCAATGAGATCTTCGCCGACGTGTACGAGGCGGAGCGCTCCGGGGGAGAAAACGCCTTTGCGGTTATGTCACGGGAAGCGGGAATGGTTCCTCCGGGGGCGGAGGGGCTGATTCAGCTGCCGTATATTGCGGGAGAGCGCACACCGATTAACGATCCCTTCGCGAAGGGCATGCTGTTCGGACTGACGATCCGGCACACAAGGAAACACATGTATCGGGCAGCCATGGAATCGATCGGCTATACGATCCGCCAGCATCTCGACATTTTTTCCGAGAACGGAATTACGTTCCGCAGAATCTGTGCCGTGGGGGGAGGAGCGAAAAGCGATGAGTGGCTCCAGATCATTGCGGATATCACCGGGTGCAGAATTGAGAAGGCGGACACCTCGTCGGGCGCGTCCTTCGGAGACGCGCTGATGGCCGCGATCGGGATCGGGGATATCGCCGGCTTCCCGGAGCTTCGGAAGGTCATCGGGGGAGGACGGTACTTTCTTCCTGATCCCGCGAACCGGGATGTGTATGACAGAAATTACGGAATATATAAGGAACTGTATCTGCGCACGAAAGATCTGATGCGTCTTTGAGATGCGCCGGCAAGGAGGGCGGAATGAAATTTGCGGCAGTGGGAGATAACTGCATCGACTGGTATTATCTGCAGGATGAGGGATATATCGGGGGATGCAGCCTGAATGTCTCGGTCTATCTCCGGCAGCTGGGCGCGGACAGCTCTTTCATAAGCGCCGTCGGGAGGGACGGCAACGGGGAACTGATCCGCCGCGGGCTGACAGAAAGAGGGGTGGATATCAGCCATCTGCATGTGCTCGACGGGAAGACCGCGGTGACAAAGATTGAACTGGTCGATCACGAGCGCACCTTCAGAGGATATGACGAGGGGGTGCTGGCGGAAAAATATCTGACGGAGTCGGATCTGGATTTTATTCGCTCATGTGATTATATGCACACCTCTGTGTACGGGAATTGCAGGGATATTCTGCCGGCCGTCAGGGATGATGTCATCATCGGATATGATTTTGCCTACCGCCTGGATGACGGGGCGGTTCCCGGCGTCCTGAAGAATATCCATTACGGATTTTTCTCATACGAAAGAGATGATGATTATATCAGAAGATATCTGGCCGGGCGGTGGAAAGAGGGAGGAGAGCAGCTGCGGCTGCTCGTCGCGACGCTCGGCTCGGAGGGAAGCCTTGCCTATGACGGCTTCTCATATTACCGCTTTGAAATTGACCCTGTGAAGCCGGTCGATACAATGGGGGCGGGAGACTCTTTTATCGCCGGTTTTTTATATGGCGCCTCCCTCGGGAAAGATGTCCCCGGATGCATGGAGATGGGAAGCTTAAAGGCGAAGCAGACGGTTCTTGTGCGCGGCGCTTTCGGGTGAATGGCGCTTTCGGGTGAGCGGCGGCAGGAACAGATTGATTTTGATAATAAGATGCCCCGGACAGGCGATATCTGTCCGGGGCATCTGTGATGCAGGAGACTGTTATACAGGAGTCTGTTAAACAGGAGACTGCCGTTTATCTGAAAATCTGTCTTTAGTAAAGCTGATCCTTGAACTGCTCGACATTGTCCTTCGTGATGAGATCAAGCTGATAATACATGGTCTTTTCGGTGACCTCACCGCCCTCGAGGACAGTCACGACGGCGTCAATCGCAGGGATGACCATCGCGCAGGGGGTAGTGATGTCGGCTGCCTGTTCTCCGGAGAGGAGGCGGTCATACGCGTCGGACTGGAAGTTGGCTCCGCCGACGAGAATGCCCTCGCGGCCGGATGCGTTGATGGCCTGGCATACGCCGCCCGCCATTTCGTCGTTGGCGCACCAGACGGCGTCGATCTCGGGATTGGCGCGGAGAATGCCTTCCATCACGTTCATGGCATCCGAGCGGTTGTAGTTTCCGTCCTGCTCTGCCACAATTTCGAGACCCTCATACTTATCCACGATATTGTGGAAGCCCGTCGTGCGGTCCTCAGCCGTGGAGACACCCGTGCGGCCGGTGATGTAGACGACCTTGCCCTCTCCGTTAAGAGCGTCCGCGACCCACTGTCCGCCGATCTCTCCGAGCTCGATGTCATTCGTGCCGGAGAAGCAGACGTATTCATCCGCCTTGTTCGGGATATCGCGAAGTACGGTGGCGATGGGGATGCCGGCCTTCGATGCCGTATCGACCGCCTCATCCACAGCGTTGGAACTGACCGGGAGAATGATGATGGCGTCTACGTTCTTGGAGACGAGGGATGTGACGTCAGCCAGCTGCTTGGACGCGTCGCCGTCCGCGTCGGTGACCGTGAATTCATAGCCGCGCTCCTTGCAGGTCTCCTCGAAGATTCTCTCGATCTCCGCGCAGATGGCGTTGGAGTAGGTGTCAAGAGCGAAGCCGATGTGGTAGGCTTTGCCGTCCGCGGCCGCCTCTCCGGCAGTGCTTTCCGCAGGTGCGCTCTCCGCGGGCGTGCTTTCCGCAGGTGCGCTCTCCGCGGGCGTGCTTTCAGCGGCTGAAGTGCCGCTGTCGGCGGCGGGAGCGGCAGAGCCTCCGCACGCCGCAAGGCTGAGTGTCATAGCGCCGGTCAGCGCAAGGGCCGCAAGTGCTTTCAGTTTTTTCATGTTTTCCTCCTTTGGTGAATGTTGTGAATAAGGGATATGTAAAAATGATTCTTAAAGCTTTCCGTGTTTACGGGTGCCGGGAAACGGTTTATTTTTTCCTGTTGCTGATATCGAGCAGAACGGCGATGACCATCAGAAGACCCTTGATCAGCTGGTTATAGCTTGTGGGCACCCCGAGCAGCGTCATGCCGTTGTCAAGGACGGCCATAAGAAAGATGCCGAGCAGTGTGTTCAGGATACCGCCGCTTCCGCCCCGAAGAGAGGTTCCGCCGATGATGACCATGGAAACGGCGTCCAGGGACCAGCCCTCGGCGGCATTTGTCTCGGCGCCGGCCAGGCGGGAGGTGAGAAGCACGCCTGCGAGGGCGGCGAGTATGCCGGAGATCAGGTAAGTCGAGATCTTGATTCTCGATGTGCGGATGCCCGAGAGCCGTGAGGCCTCCTCGTTGCTTCCTACGGAGTAGACGTAGCGGCCGTATTTTGATTTGTTGAGGGCCAGATATGTGATGATCACGATGCAGATAAACATGATCACGAGCATGGGGATTCCGGCCAGATCAAATTTGACGATCGACGTGAAGCGGGAGTCAATCGTGTAGAGGTTTTTGCCCTTGGTGACTGCCAGAACCAGTCCTCTCACGCAGCGGCTCATGGCCAGCGTAAAGATGAAGGGCTGCACGCCGCTCCGGTCCAGGATCACGCCGTTCAGCAGTCCGATGACGGCGCCGACCGCGATGCCGGCTATGACCGCGACAAAGGGCATATGGCTTAAGTGCCCCGCGACCAGACCGGCCAGGCAGGCCGTCGATTCCACTGAGAGGTCAATTCCTCCCGAAAGGATGACATAGGTGAGGCCGACTGCGAGCAGGCCGCTGATGGAGTTCGTGCGGACGACGTCGCGGATGTTTCCCACGGTCAGGAAGCTGGGAGATGCCACGGAAAATATGATGCAGGTGATGATGAATACAAGTAACAGAGAGTGGCTCTTAAAGAATTCAAATGCCTTTTTCATATCAATTTTCCCCCGATGCGATCAGCAGAATTTCGTTTTGTGTTGCGCCGCGTCCGGCAATCTCGCCCTTGATTTCGCCGTCTTTCAGAATGATAATCCGATGCGCCAGGGACAGGACCTCGGGAAGCTCGGATGAAAGGAGAATGATGCTGATGCCCTGTTCCGACAGGCGGCAGATGCGCTCATAGATTTCGTCCTTGGAGCCGACGTCGATTCCCCGGGTCGGTTCGTCGAGAAGGAGTACGGTGGGGTTCCGGAGAAGCCATTTCGCGAGAACCACCTTCTGCTGATTTCCTCCGGAGAGCGACCTGACCGGCTGTCCCGCGCTGTGGCATTTGACCCCCAGCTTTTCGATCATTTCATCGGCGATCCGCGCCTCCTTGTGCTGATTGACAAATCCGATTTTGGAGGACATGATATCCAGATCCGAGACGGAAATGTTATTTCTGATCGAGAATTCCTGGAGGAGGCCCTTGCCCTTTCTGTCTTCATTGACGAGGGCGATGCCCATCTTCATGGCCTCCGCCGGATGTCTGATCTTAAGCGGTGTGCCGTCCATCTCGATCTGCCCTGAAATCAGCCTGTCCTCACCGAAGATGGCGTTGGCGAGCTCCGTCTTTCCCGCTCCCAAAAGGCCCGTCACGGCCAGCACCTCTCCCCTGTGGAGATCGAAGGAAATATCCCGGACCTTCCGGGTCGTCACATGCGAGAGCCTCAGCCTGACCGGCTCATTGCTGAAATCCCGCTCCGTAATCATGCGGCGGCCGCTCTCCACCACCTTCCCGAGCATCTGGTGTATGATCTCAGCCATGGTGATGTCGGGAATGTTGGAGGTGGCGACGTTCTGTCCGTCCTTTAATATGGTGATTCTGTCGCAGATATCGAATATTTCGTCGAGATGGTGGGAAATATAAATGATAGAAATGCCGCGCTCCCTCAGTGTTTTGATTGTCTTCAGAAAGTGCGAATATTCCTTCGGCGTCATCGCCGATGTGGGCTCGTCCAGGATAACGACCCTGGCGTTGCTCACGAGGCAGCGGCTGATCTCGGTGAAGAACTTTTCTCCGATGCCGACATCCCTCACCTTTGTCCGGACATCGACGTCCAGATCCAGCTCCTTCATGAGGGCGGCGGCTTCCCGGTTCATGGTCTTCTCATCGAGGAAGGCGCTGTTCATCCGCTCCTGGCCCAGAAAGATATTGTCGGCGATGGAGAGGTCGGGTGCGAGGGACAGCTCCTGATAGATGCACTGGACCCCGTTTGCCTTGGAATCGATGGGGCTTGTGATCTTCACTTCTTTCCCGTCGATAAAGATGCTGCCGGAATCCATGGTATAGGCCCCGGACAGGATCTTGATCAGAGTGGATTTTCCGGCTCCGTTAGCGCCCATAAGTGCGTGGATTTCGCCTTTTTCAAGCGTAAAGTTTACATTTTGAAGAACCTTTACGCCGGAGAAGCTTTTGCAGATGTTCTCCATTCTGACGGCTGCTTCCATGACTATTTCCCCCTGCCTTTGTGAAATGTGCCTGTTTAGCAATCACTCTTTACAGGGGGAATTGTATAAGATTGCCGCCCGGTCAACAATGGGAGAGAATTTCGATTTAGGGGGACAATCTTTAAAACTTCTGAACAGAGACTTTTTGAAGAGGCAGCAGCCGGCTGCCGGCTATGACGTAGACCGCGTCGCAGAGGGCCATATACTGCGGGTCGTCCGGCATCGTGCAAAGAACCGCCGTGCCGCTCTTCCGGAGGCGAGCCAGGTAGGACCTGAACCACTCCAGGAGGCGGTCGTCCATCCGGCGGAAGGGGTAGTCCATGATGAGTATGGCGGGCCTGGCCAGCAGCCATCTCTCAAAGATGATCTTCTGCCGCTCGAAGAGGCCGAATTCCATCAGCAGACGGTCGGCGTCCGCCTCCGTAAGACCGACATTCCGGAGCGCTTCCGCGATCAGGGTTTTCTCCTCCCGGCCGT
>CAYLHR010000003.1:0-7894 GCA_964383335.1 uncultured Lachnospiraceae bacterium | reverse complement strand
GAGGGCCCGGGATAAAGCGGTAGGAGGAGAGGAGCAGATTCTGCGCGACACTTTGCGTCAGAAGTCCGTTCTCTTTGTATCCGTCCACAAAGCCCATGCCGAGTCCGGTGAGCTTTTCGATATTCAGGTGGATGTCCAGTGACTGCCCGTTCAGGAAAATGCTTCCGGTCTCCGCCTCGATTTCGTGCCTGAAAAACTGCATGAGTTCGGCGGGCACCTGCCCGTTTTCGTGAATGATTCCGACGAACTCGCCTCTCCGCACATTCAGGCGGTCGCAGAGGATATTTCCCATCATGAGATCGGAGATGGAAAAGACGGATTCCGGATCACGGTTCACGGGGACGGGCCGGTACGCGCCGGTCTGCACGGTAACTTCCATGGCCTTCAGGATGTTTTCGGCCTTCTGCTCGTTTTTGGGGAAGACAAAGGCGTCACTTCCCTCCCGGATCACCAGAATCCGGTCCGATTCGCCGATGAGATAATCGGCGCGCGCCTCAATGTTTATGATGCTGATATTATTATCGCTCAGAATGTGAAGGATTCTCTGGAAAACAGTGTAGTCAGAGGTGCTGAAATCGTAGGAGATGAGGTGGAAGATCAGGAGCTCGCACCTGTTCAGCACGGCTCTCGCGATCTCAATAAAAAACTGCTCCGCGAGACTCAGATCTCCGGCTTTCCTGTTCAGATCAAAATGCAGGTCCAGAAGAGAAAAGACCCCGCGGATCCTGTTGGTCCAGATCCGTCTGGTCAGATCCGGGAACCAGGATTCCGCGGAAAGAAGCGTGAGGTTCTCGTAGATCGTCAGGTCCGGGATCAGCTTCGGCTGGTTCCGGTTGACGTCGATGACGCGCAGAGTCCTGCCGCCGGCAATCTCGGCGCTTCGGATTTCCCTTCCTCTGTAATAAAGCGTTCCGCCCGAGAGAGCTCGTCTCCCGGTGAGCAGATCACAGAGAACGGATTTGCCGGAGCCGCTCAGACCGCAGACGCCCAGGATTTCCCCCTCATACAGGTCAAAATTGAAGTCCTCGAGAAGGTTTGTGTTCTGTTCCGTGACATAGATATGCGAACCCCGCAGAAGCTCATTCTTCATAAGTGTCCGTCTCTCCCTCCTGCAGGGGCAGGATCAGCGTGAAGACGGTTCCCAGGTTCTCCACGCTGCGGACCTGAAGACCGTATTCCTTTCCGTAATAGAAGCGGATTCTCTGGTTGACATTGATGAGTGCAATCCCCGTCCCCCGGCTCCCCGGAAGACGCGCCGTCTGCGGATCCTCCAGAGCCTTCCGGACTTCTGCCAGCCGCTCCCTGGTCATCCCTGTCCCGTCATCCGAGATCTCGATTTTCAGCAGCTGCTGTGTCGCGAAGACATGAATGGAGATGGTCCCCCGGCCGGTTTTCACCTCTATGCCGTGGTAAATGGCGTTCTCCACAAGCGGCTGGATGGTGAGCTTGGGTATGGGAATGTCGAGCAGCCGCCTGTCCTCTATGTTTTTCTCAAAGCTGATTTTGTCGGGAAACCGGTACTGCTGTATGAGAAGATATCGCTCCACGTGGTTGATTTCTTCCCCGAGGGTGGCCAGATTGCCGGTGCGGCTGATGCTGTATCTGAAGAGAAGGCCGAGCGCCTCCGTCATCTCCGTGACATCATCGAGGCCGCTCATCATGGCGCGGCTTCGGATTGTCTCGAGTGTATTGTAAAGAAAATGAGGGTTGATCTGATTCTGAAGCGCGCTGATCTCTGCCTTTGTGCGGTAGATCTGGTTGGTCTGGTCATTCTGCAGCATTTCTTTGATAAAGCCGATCAGATCGCCGATTCCCGCCGAGCGCCAGTCTATGTGCTCTCCCTCCGTTTCCGCGTTCAGGATAAAGATGGCTTTTTCCAGCTCCAGGAACTGCCGGAAGAAGAAACGGTAAATGAGGGCCGTGAAAAGGAGCTCCGCTGCGGCCAGAAGAATGAGCACGGGAATGAGGGCCCCGCCGCTGCGGCCGGTCAGCCCGAAAAAAAGGACGGCGAGATCCAGAACCAGATACAGCAGAAGCTGCAGAATCAGGTATCTTCTGATTACACGTCCCATTGCGTCACCTGTGAACGAAATTCTTGTAGTCCTTCGGCTTCACGCCGTAGGTTTTGTAGAACAGCTTGCTGAAATAGCGGATATCGCGGTATCCGACGGCTTCCGCCGCCTCCTTTACGGTGGCATTGGTCGTCCGGAACAGCTCCTTTGCCTTGTCGAGCCGCACGTGCGTCAGATAGTCATTGAAATTCTCACCGGTCTCTTTTTTAAAGACGGAACTGATGTAGGCGGAGGACAGGTAGACGTGCTCCGACAGCTCATCCAGGGTAATATTGTCCATATAGTGGAGATTGATGTACTCTTTGATCTGGGAAATGGGCCGCCTCACCCGATCCTTCTGCCAGGCAAGATAGCTGTCGCACAGATCGAGGAGCGCCTCCTTCAGGGCGCCCTGCAGGCGGAGATAGGAGCCCTGATTTTCGAACCGCTCACGGATTGCGGACGCATCCGGACAGGCAAGCTCCGCGCCCTCATCCTCCCTGAAGAAGGAGACGGCGGAGGCGTAGACTGCAGACGCCAGGTCGTAAAGTCTCCACTTCCCATCCTTTGATACCTCCCGGAAGAGTGAGACGATAAAGGTTTCAAGATCCTGCCGGCTGTCACCGGACAGAAACCGTTTCAGCTGTCCCTCCGCCTGGGCAGAGATGGGCCGGGAGGGCTGTGAAAACCGCGCCGGCGCGTCCTCGAAGTAGATGACCTTTCCGCAGCCGAAGTCCAGGCGCATCCGCATGGCTTTTTCCGCCTCGCCGAAGGCATCGGGAACCCCGGAAAAGCGGGAGCAGGCGGAGCTGACGCCCAGAGTCAGGTCAAAGAGACCGTACTGGTATTTGGCATTCCAGATGAGTGCCCCGAGGTCATCGCACTCCTTCCGCAGCTGTCCGGTTCCCCCGGGACAGCAGATGAGGAGATAGCCGAAGCTGCCTCGGCAAAGACTCCGGACCTCTATATTCTTCTGATGGAAGTAACGCAGGTATTTATCAATGATGACCTGTGTTATGCTCTCGTCAGTGGACAGGCTTTCCTCATCCGGGCTCAGCGGGTCCACTTTTACGATGAGCGCGGCGTACTGTCCGCCCGTCAGTGAGAACGAGAGCGGGTTTTCATCGCCGGCGCCGGCGATCCTGTTGACGGCCAGGTCGTACATGATGCGGTCGTAAAGACTGCGGCGGTTGGATTCCAGCTCCCTGCTGATATGGGCGATCCGGTTTTCACTCAGAGCGGCGTCATTTCTCCTGTGCCGGATCCGCTCAAAGCATTCCTGAAGTTCTTTCCGGCTGACCGGCTTCAGCAGATAATCCTCGGCGCCGAGGCGGAGTGCCTGCTGCACATAAGAGAAGTCATTGTAGCCGGACACGACGATCATGCTGATGGACGGATGAGTCTGCTTCAGCTCCTCAATCAGCCGGAGCCCGTTGAGACCGGGCATGCGGATATCCGCGACCAGAATGTCGGGGGGATCGGCGTTTATTTTTTCCAGAGCCTCCAGACCGTTTGAAGCGGTGTCCGCCACCTGATATTCATCCCCCAGTGACCGGATCATTGCGCGCTCCAGATTCTGAACGGCTATTTCATCATCTGCTAAGAGGATACGCAGCATATCATCACCCTTATCTCTTATATAGACCGGACTTTTCGAATAAACTTGGTTATTAAAATATTTTATATTACGGGGCGCGGGTTGTCAAAAGTGCCGGTCTCATTATCCATCCCGGGGAGCGGGAAGATGTGGTATGATGAAGAATGTAAGTTTGATCAGGCTGGGAGGAAAGCGTTATGGAAAATGCACGGCAGCTGTATGACCTCTGGATGAAAAAGCTCCCGGAAGGCGACCCGATGCGGGAGGAACTCGCCGCCGTCAGCGGCGATGAGCAGGAGATCCGGGAGCGGTTTTATCAGGAAATTGTTTTCGGCACATCGGGCCTTCGCGGAATCTGCGGCGCCGGGACCAACCGGATGAATCCGCTCACGGTCGGGCGCGCGACGCAGGGTATCGCCAACTATCTGCTGAAGTCCGGGGCGGATCCCCAGACGGGCGTGGTGATCGCCTATGACTGCCGTTATCACTCCAGGGAATTCTCGGAGCTGGCGGCGGAGATTCTGGCCGGAAACAGGATCCGCGTCTGGCTGTTTCCCTCCATGCGCCCGACGCCGGAGCTGTCCTTCGCGATCCGGCAGACCGGCGCGGCCGCCGGAATTAATATGACGGCCAGCCACAATCCCAAGGAATATAACGGTTACAAGGTGTATCAGGGAGACGGGACCCAGATTGTGGGAGACGTCTCGGACGGAATTCTGGAGGAGATTCAGAAGCTGGACCTCTTCGATCCCTTCCCGCGCATGGCGCTGGGCGAGGCGCAGGCGGAGGGACTTGCGGTCATGCTGGGGGACGACATGGACCGCGCCTATCTCGACTACGTGGAGTCCATGCGGCAGAGGCCGGACCGGGATCTGGACAAGGAGGTATCCGTCGTCTACACGCCCTTAAACGGGGCGGGCAGCGTGCCCATGGAGACGGTGGCCCGTGAGCTGGGGTATCGGAATTTCGCGATCGTGCCCGAGCAGAGGGACCCCGATCCGGAGTTTACGACGGTCGGCTACCCGAATCCGGAAGATCCGAAGGGCTTTGAGCTCGCGGAGAAGCTGGGCCGGGAGCGGGGGGCGGAGGTTCTCATTGCCACCGATCCCGACAGCGACCGCATGGCGGTGGAGATTCCTGACGGAAAGGGAGGCTACCGGCCCCTGAACGGCAACCAGACCGGGGCCATGCTCATCGCCTATATGGCGGAGAGCCAGAGGGAGCGCGGCGTTCTCCCGAAAAATGCGGCCATGATCAAATCCATCGTCACGGGAGACATGGGGCGGACGATCTGTGAAGCTTACGGAATCCGCGTGTATGAGGCGCTCACAGGCTTCAAAAACATCTGCGGGGTGATCCCCGCGATGGAGGCGGACGGATACCGATACTTCTTCAGCTATGAGGAGAGCATCGGCTGCGCGCCCGGCGCGGAGGTGCGCGACAAGGACGGGGTCTGCGCCGGCATGCTGGTCATGGAGATGGCCGCCTATTATAAAAAGAGGGGCATGACGCTCGGCGACGCGCTCGAGGAGCTGTACAGAAAGTACGGATATTTCTCCGAGGACCAGGTGTCCCTCGTCCTTAAGGGAATCGAGGGGGCGCAGCGCATCGGACGCATGATGGACGCGGTGCGCGGCGGAAAACCGGACCACTTCGGGGACTTCCGGGTGAAAGAGACGGTTGATTACATCGGCGGGTACCGGGATATTCCGGCCTCGAACGTGCTCATTTTCAGGATGGAGGACGGATCCTGGTTCGCCATGCGGCCGTCCGGCACGGAGCCCAAGATCAAATTCTACTTCTACGCGGTCTCCGATTCGGGAGAGGAGTCGGAAAGACGCGTCGCCGCTCTCCGGGAGGCCGTTCTGGAGCTGGTGAACGGCGTGGCGTGACCGTCGAAACACTTGCAAAATGAAATGAAAGGTATATAATGAACTCCAACGGGGAGCTGGCAGAAACCGGCTGAGAGGAAACTGCTTCGTTTCGACCCATAACCTGATTTGGATAATGCCAACGTAGGGAATACGGAGTGTTTGATTTCGGGATGCCCTTGTTGGGGCATCCCTATTGTGTTTTCCCGCGGTTTCGGTACCGGGAGAGATCCGCCTCTTTTGACGAGGTTAAGTGAAACGTCGAGACAAAAGAGGCGGATCTCTCCCGGCAGCATACGGATCCGAAGGGGGCATCATCCGGTCAACAACTGCATAAAGCGGCGAACCGGGGGCACCACCTTTCGTCGCTATACAAAATTAATGCGAAGAGCCCAGCACAGAAGAAAGGAGACGGTATGAGGACAGCATTAACAATCGCCGGAAGTGATTCCAGCGGAGGCGCCGGCATTCAGGCAGATATCAAGACGATGACCGCAAACGGCGTATACGCCATGAGTGCGGTTACGGCACTGACTGCGCAGAATACGACCGGCGTGACGGGAATCATGGAAGTGACACCTGATTTTCTGGCAGAGCAGCTGGACGCGGTTTTTCTGGATATCTTCCCGGATGCAGTGAAGACGGGGATGGTCTCCTCGGCCGCCCTGATCGAGATTATTGCGTCGAAGCTCAGCGAATACCGCGCGCGCAACGTTGTCGTCGACCCGGTAATGGTGGCGACGAGCGGCGCCCGGCTCATCAGCGAAGACGCAGTCGGCACCCTGAAAACAAAATTATTCCCTCTGTCAGCTGTCATTACGCCGAACATTCCGGAAGTGGAGATCCTCTCCGGCCGGTCTGTCGCATCCGCTGAAGATATGGAAACGGCTGCGAAAGTCATCTATGACACATACGGCTGTGCCGTGCTCGCAAAGGGCGGCCACCGGGTGAACGACGCCAACGACCTCCTCTATGATGGAAATGCAGCCATCTGGATCCCCGGCCGGCGCATCGACAACCCCAACACGCACGGCACCGGCTGCACGCTCTCGAGCGCGATCGCCTCGAACCTCGCGAAGGGCTTCGACCTGCTGACCTCCGTGAAGAACGCCAAGGCCTATCTGTCCGGCGCGCTCGCCGCGATGCTCGACCTCGGAAAGGGAAGCGGCCCGATGAACCACGCCTTCGCAATAGACGGCAATTTCGGCGGGGAGGCGCAGGATGAACAATAAGAAGACATCTGTCGCCGCCAACGCCCTCATCTGGTTTGGCGCCGGCGTCTCCATCGCGGAAATCCTGACGGGCACCTATTTCAGCACACTCGGCTTCGGACGCGGCATGGCTGCGATCCTCCTCGGCCATCTGATCGGCGCGCTTCTTATGTTCGCCGCCGGCATGATCGGCGGCCGCGAGGAAAAAAGCGCCATGGAAACCGTCAAAATGAGCTTCGGGGAGAAGGGCAGCATCCTGTTCTCATCCCTCAACGTCCTCCAGCTGATCGGCTGGACCGCGATCATGATCTACGACGGGGCGCTGGCGGCGAACGGCATCCTTGCCGCGGGAACGTGGCTCTGGGCCCTCGTAATCGGAGGCCTCATCCTCGTGTGGATCCTCATCGGCCTCACGAATCTGGGAAAGATCAACACCGTCGCGATGGGCGGACTGCTCATCCTGTCCGTCATCCTCTTCGGCGTGATCTTCTTCGGAAATGGCGCCGCGGACCCCGTCATCGACGATTCCTTGAGCTTCGGCGCAGCCGTCGAGCTCGCCGTGGCGATGCCCCTCTCCTGGCTCCCGCTCATCAGCGACTACACCCGGGAGGCGGAAAAGCCTCTCCCTGCGACCGCGGCCAGCGTAATCGTGTACTCGCTCGTCAGTATCTTCATGTATACGATCGGCATGGGCGCATCCATCTTCACGGGCAGCGACGACATCGCCTCGATCATGGTGAAAGCGGGACTTGGCGCCGCGGGACTTCTCATCATCGTCTTCTCGACGGTGACGACGACATTCCTGGATGCATTTTCCGCGGGCGTCTCGTCCGTCTCGATCTCCGATCGGATCAATGAAAAATGGGCAGCCATCGCAGTCACCATCGTCGGTACCGTCGCTGCGATCCTCTTCCCGATGGACAACATCACCAACTTCCTGTATTTCATCGGGTCGGTGTTTGCTCCGATGATCGCGGTGCAGATCGCGGACTATTTCATCTTAAAGAAAGAACCCGTCCAAGGTGCCGTGAGTGTGAAGAACCTGGTGATCTGGCTTGCCGGCTTTGTGCTTTACCGGTTCTGATGGGCGTCGACACGCCGGTCGGGAATACGGTGCCGGATATGGCGATCACGATCATTCTCTGCCTGATCGTGCATGCAGTG
>CAYLHR010000002.1:0-48743 GCA_964383335.1 uncultured Lachnospiraceae bacterium | reverse complement strand
ACGGTTCTTTTGACTCATTTCGAGACAAAAGAACCGTCCCCACTGACTCAAAGGAGGCAGATAAGATGCGGCAGTTAAGTGAAGAGGAGTTTCAGAGGGTTCTGGAGATCAAGAGGGATCTCCATATGCATCCGGAGCTGTCCGGGCGCGAGGTGAGGACGACGGAGCGGATCCGGGAGGAGCTGCGGAAGATTCCGGGCGTGGAGCTTTTGGAGCTGCCGGTTGAGACCGGCGTGGCCGCGCGGATCAGCGGGGCGCCGTCGCCGGAAACCGGCCGGCCGGCGGGGCCGGAGATCATGCTTCGCGCGGATATCGACGCGCTTCCGCAGACGGAGGAGTATGAGAGCCCGTGGAAGTCCCGGACCGAGGGCGTCATGCACGCCTGCGGCCACGATTTTCACACGGCGTCCCTCATCGGCGCGGCGATGATTCTGTCCGATGCGGCGGCGTCCGGCGAATGGACCGGCACCGCGGATCTCGTCTTCCAGCCCTACGAGGAGGGCACGCACGGGGCCCGGCTCATGATCGACGCCGGCCTCTTTGACCGGATTCACCCGAAATACTGCTTCGGCATCCACAACTGGCCCTCGGTGCCGGCGGGAAAGATCGTCTGCCGCGAGGGCGCGCTCATGTCCGGCAAGCGGAATTTCGAGGTGGTCATTCACGGGTACGGCGGACACGGCTCGATGCCGCATCTTAACATCGATCCGATCGTCTGCGCGGCGGCCTGTATCCAGTCACTCCAGACCGTGATCAGCAGGAACACCAACCCGCTCGACAGCTCGGTGCTGTCCGTCAATATGATCGAGGGAGGAAGCCCCCAGAATCTGGTCGTGGACCAGGTGCGGATGCGGGCGACGATCCGGTCCCTCTCCGAGGCCGCGCTCGACCGGTCCCTTGAGAGGATCGAGTCGATCATCCGCCGCACGGCGGAGGCCTACGAGTGCACCGTCGAGATCCGCTACGAAGAGCGGATTCCTTCCGTGTGGAACACGCCGGAGATGACGGGGATCGCAAAAAAATGCGCCGCTTCCGTGGGAGACCTCTACGACGCCCCGCCCTCTCTCGCGAGCGAGGACTTCGCGCTCTACAGAACCCATGTCCCCAGCTTCTTCTACTGGGTCGGCAGCGGGACGGAGGGGGAGAAGACGGAGGAACTGCACCGGCCGCGGTTCCACACGGACGACGGGGCGATGCGCACCGCCGCGGCCCTGTACGCGGCGTCGGCGATGCAGTCTGCGAACTGATACCCGGGTGATATAAACAGGATCCGGCACGGAGAGCCGGGAGGACGCGCGTTCCTCGAAAAACGGGAAGATGAAACAGATTTTGTGCTACGGAGACTCGAACACATACGGATATGATCCGGAGACCGGCGGGAGATTCGACCCGGCGGTGCGCTGGCCCGGCCGCCTGCAGATCCTGCTCGGAGATCATTATCACGTCATCGAGGAGGGCTGCAACGGGAGGACCGCGCTGGCCGTCCCGGAGGAGGCGCCCTGGAAATGCGGCCGCTCCTCCTTCCGGGCCGTCCTCTACTCCCACCGGCCGCTCGATCTCGTCATCTTGATGCTGGGGACGAACGATCTCAAGAGCCGCTTCTCCGTCACCCCGGATCAGCTCGCGGAAGCCATGCGCGGGTATATCCGGGATGTGCGGAGCATGGTTTCGGGAGCGCAGACCCGGCCCGCCGGGATCCTCGTCCTGTCCCCGCCCCGGCTGGACCGGCGCATCGCTTCAGACTCCCCGTTTTCAGGGGAGTTCGATGAGGAGTCGGTGAGCTTATCGCGGGATCTGGGGAGAAAGTACCGTGCCGTCGCGGAGGAGGAGCAGTGCCTGTTTCTGGACGCGGATGAGTATGCACAGGTTTCCGAAACTGATTTCCTGCATCTGGACCTCCGCGGCCACAGAGAGCTCTCGGACGCGCTCGCATCGTTCATCCTTCAAAATGAAGGTCTGAATCCGGACCGCGGGGAGCCATATGCCGAGGCGGCCTCACGGGAAGAGGATGACGTGCTGCGCCGGAACCGCAGGCTGTTTCTTGACATGCTCCCCGACGCCTTTGAGGGGCTGAAAATGCATCCGCGAAACACCGATCCGTACGCCCTGTTCAATGACTTTCTTCCGTGTTTCCGCGTCTTTCTCCGCATGACGGAGACGGATCCGGCCGCCATGTACCTCTATGGCCGCCTTCTTTCGGTGCTCCAGAATGAGATTTTTTATAATGATGCCGGGCCGAGATGGGGATTTGATGATTTTCTGCTTCTCACGGGCCCGGAGGGGTGGCGGCCGGACGGGGAGTACTGGATCAAAAAGAGCGGTATGAACCAGGCTGACTTTGAAACATCCGCCCTTTACGCGGAGCTGTATCCCGTGGTCCGCGCCCTCGAAGATGAGCTCATCTGTTATATGTATGACGTCGATCTCACCGAGGACTACGCGTGGGATGCCGGGGAGCCCGGTCCCGACCCCGGCTATTTCGATCTGAAGGAACGCACGGAGGAGTACTGCAGGCTTCTCGGCCTCCTCGGACTGGCGGTGCCGGACCTGCTCTCATGAAACGGAAACAGGCATTTTCCGACGGATGACGGTTAGGTTTTCCGCCGGAAAATGCCTGTTGATGTCTGCTGATTTCTGTTCGTCTGTGAGGCTTAAGACGTCTGCGGGGTCAGCCGCCGATCATCATCAGCCGGTCCAGGATCCGCATCGCCACCTCGTCCTTGCTCATGATCCCGAGCTGCTCCGCGCTGTCCTCAGTGATCATGGTGACGACATTGGTGTCCCCGGCGAAGCCGGCGCCTTTCACCTTGACATTGTTCGCGACGATCATGTCGAGGTGTTTCTTTTTGAGCTTTTCGCGGGCGCGGGCCTCCATGTCGGACGTCTCCATGGCGAAGCCGCAGAGAATCTGTCCGGGGACCTTGTGCGCTCCCAGGTACGCGAGCGTGTCCTCCGTCCGCGCAAGGGCGATGGACAGGTCGTCGTCGGACTTTTTGATCTTCTCATCACTCACCGAGACGGGCCTGTAGTCGGCCACGGCGGCGGCCTTTATGATGAAGTCCTGTTCGGCGGAGACCGCGGTCACGGCCTCGAAGAGCTCCCGCGCGCTCCGGACCGGAACTGTCCTTACCCCGCAGGGCGGTGTGAGCGCGGTCGGGCCGGATACCAGGGTCACCTCCGCGCCGCGGAGGGCAGCGGCCCTCGCCAGGGCGTATCCCATCTTGCCGCTCGAGTGATTGGTGATGTAGCGGACGGGATCGATGGCCTCGCAGGTCGGCCCGGCCGTGACGAGCACCTTCTTTCCCGCGAAATCCTTTTCACAGGCGATCTCAAAAATGATCCGCTCCGCAATATCCGCCGGATCCGCCAGCTTCCCCTTCCCCTCGTCCCCGCAGGCCAGATGGCCGGAGACCGGCTCAATGAACGTATATCCGCGCGAGGCCAGGAGGGACATGTTGTCCCTTGTGGCCGCATTTTCATACATGCGGGTGTTCATGGCGGGCGCGATGATGACGGGGCATGTGCAGGCGAGGAGCGTCGTCGTCAGCATGTCGTCGGCGATGCCGTGGGCGAGTTTCGCGATCACGTTGGCGGTCGCGGGCGCGATGACAGCCAGATCCGCCTTTTTGGCAAGGGCGATGTGCTCCACCTCGAACTCGAAGTTCCGGTCGAAGGTGTCGGTCAGGCATTTGCGGCCGGTCAGGGTCTCGAAGGTGATCGGGTGGATGAAATTTGTGCCGTTCGCGGTCATGATCACGTGGACCTCCGCGTGCTGCTTAATGAGGCGGCTCGCGAGATCCGCGGCCTTATAGGCGGCGATGCTCCCCGTGACGCCGAGTATGACGGTCTTTCCTTTCAGCATATGAAGGTCCTCCCCCGTGTTGTGTGGCTGGCTGCGCGGCCCGCGTATGGGACCGCAGCAGTCTGAACCCTGCTTTATCTTCGTCAGGACTGCGTTTTAACGTCAAACGCAGTCAGAACCTTGCTTAATCTTCGCTTGGACTGCGTTTCAGTTGTGGATGCAGTCTGGACCATGCTATTTCTTCATCCGGACTGCATTTCAGCTTCGTTTTTTCTCAGACCAGTTCCGGCCCGGTCAGCAGTTCTTCTCCCAGATATACCGCAGTCCGCGGAGCAGCAGGTCGTCGTCGAGAATGATCTCATGCCGGCAGAGGGGCACAATGGTCCCGGCGAGGCCGCCGGTCGCGACGGCCGTCGCGGGTTCGCCCAGCTCCTCCTCGATGCGGTCGATCATGCCGTCCAGCATGGACGCGCTGCCGTAGAGGATGCCGCTTTTCATGCACTCGATGGTGTTCTTTCCGATGAGCCGCTTCGGCGGGTCGAGCCCGATCCTGGGCAGCTGGGAGGTGCGGGAGGTGAGCGAGTCGAGGGAGACCCGGAGACCCGGCAGGATCATACCGCCCGTGTAGGTCTTATTCCGGTCGACGACGCAGATCGTCGTCGCGGTTCCCATGTCGATGAGGATGAGGGGGCACGTGTAGTCGCGGATGCCGGCGACTGCCCCGACGATAAGATCCGCGCCCACCTGGGCGGGATTATCCATCTGAATCTTAAGCCCGTTCTTAAGACCCGGTCCGACGATCATGATCCTGCAGGATATGATCTTGTCCAGAGCCTCCGTCATAAGCGCGGTGATCGGGGGAACGACGGACGCGATGATGGCGCCCGTGATCTCCTCAGGCGCGATGCCGTGGAGCTCGAGAACGCTCTTAAAGGCGAGCGCGTACTCGAGAGCCGTCTTGCTGTGATCCGTGGACAACCGCTCGGAGAAGCAGATGCGCTCATCGTCCAGGCAGCCCAGAACCAGGTTCGTGTTTCCGATATCGATGGCAAGAAGCATATGGAAATCCTCATGAAAAAACAGGTCAGCGGAAAAACAGATCAAAAACTCCTCCCGGCGGCCTGCTGGGGACGCCTGAAAAGAGGAGTTTTGATTACGGTACGTAAGAGGTGCGGGAAGCAGATGTACTCTGCCGCATCAGGCCATACTCTGCTGCAGCACGCCCGCGTGCCGGATGCCCTCCGTGATCACGCCGACGAGCACCGCCGCCGCGATGGCTTCGGGAATGCCGGATGCCGTCACGGTTCCCATGACGAGGCCGAAGACCGCTTCCATGCCCACATTTTTGACCTCGGCGTACTGCCTCGCGAAGAGGAAGTAGATGCTGCCCATGACAAGGATGGTGTTGGTCATGGAGCCGATAAAGCCGGTCAGGGCCAGACGGACCGGAGACGGAACCTTCATTGTCTTCAGCGCGCGGAAAACCCAGCCCGCGACGACGCCGATCATGACGCGGCAGCCGACGCTGATCCAGATGGCCTTTACGGCGCCGAGGAGTCCGGTCGTGCTGAGAAACGGTGAGAACGCGAAGGAGAGAAGCGTCGGCGCCTGTGTGTTGCTGATCATGGAACAGATGCCGAAGACCGCCCCGAGGAAGGCGCCCGCCGCCGGGCCTAAGACGATGGCGCCGATGATGACGGGGATGTGGACGGTGGTCGCTTTGATGATGGGCAGCTGGATCATGCCAAGCGGCGTGTTCGCCAGCAGGATGACGATGGCTGCCATAAGCGCAAGGGTGACCATGTAACGGGTGTCTTTTGTCACTTTCATGTTGGAATCCTCCTGTTATTATTCCGCCTTAAGCCGCGGATACAATACATGGGGAGCGGCGATCCGGCCGCTCCCGGATACGAGGAGAGTATATCATGAATGCGGAAAATCGTGCAATTGAATTCATTGATAATTCATAGGGGAAAATTGAATATCCGGGGCCGGGTGAGGCGTCCCCTTTGACACGGGCGTGCCATAGATTATAATGGGAATGTATTCTTTGTGAATCAGAATTGCTGATGAACAGCCGGTATGCTGACGGACGTTTTGAATATTTTTATTCTCAGTTCTCCGTGCGTCCTTCAAAGAATGCTGCATTCACACCCTTTCATTCGAAGCTCATAATCATGTAAAAAATATGCCAGGACGGTTATAAGACGATGATGACAAAAGCAGACAAATATCTGATCAGCGATATCAGACACATTCTCGAAGACGGCTATCCGGACATCAACCCCCGGCCCGTGTACGCGGACGGCACGCCTGCGCACACTATCAGCGTGAATCACGTGATGAGAAAATATGACCTCGCCCGCGGGGAATTTCCCATCTGCACGCTGCGGCCCCAGGCCTGGAAGACCGGCATCCGCGAAATCTTCTCGATCTACCAGCACCCGACCAATGTCCTTTCGGAGATGCGGGACATGGGCGTCACCTGGTGGGATCCGTGGGATATCGGCGACGGCACGATCGGGCAGCGCTACGGCGCGACCGTGGCCCGCTATGACCTCATTCACAACCTGATCCGGGATATCGGAAAGGATCCCTACGGGCGGAGAAAGGTGGTCTCGCTCTGGCAGGAGCCGGATCTCCGGGAGACGCCGGGACTTGCGCCGTGCGCATTTCTCACCATGTGGAATGTGCGTGGCGAATATCTTGACATGTGCATGATCCAAAGAAGCGGGGATATGCTGACGGCCAGCGGCGCGGGGGGCATCAACGAGATCCAGTACGCCGCGCTCCTCATGATGGTCGCCAGGTCGACCGGGTACAAAGAGGGCGTGTTTACTCATTTTGTGGCAAATGAGCAGATCTACGACCGCCACGGGGAGAACGCCCGGGAGCTGCTCCGCCGGGCGGAGAGCCGGAACCTTGCGGAGAGGGACGGATCTTCAAAGGAGAAGGACTGCACTGACCGGCAGGCAGCCGGGAACGGAGCTGCCGGAGCGGAGGAAGAGGCTGCACCCGCCCTTGTTCTCAACAGGGAAGCGGGATGTGTCTTTGAGGAGATCACGATTGACGATTTTGAGATGAAAAACTACAGTCCCGTGAAGCCGCAGCTGAAATTCGAGCTGGGGATCTGAATCACGAACAGATCTGTATCGGGAGATCCGCGAAACGGCGCTCAGATGCTCTGCAGGGAATATCTGAAGACGGCTGACGCTGAACAGCGGATGTGACAGAGGGAATAATCTATGGACGCGAAAGTATTTGCGGAAATTCTGGGAGCGGATTTTTACACCGGGGTGCCGGACTCACAGCTGAAGGCGCTCTGCAGCTATCTGATGGACACCTACGGCATCGATCCGCGCCATCACATCATCGCGGCGAACGAGGGAAACTGCGCCGCGCTCGCGGCGGGATATCACCTGGCAACGGGGAAAGTTCCGGTTGTCTATATGCAGAACAGCGGCGAGGGAAATATCATCAACCCGGCAGCCTCCCTGCTGAATGACCGGGTCTACGCGATCCCCGTCATCTTTGTCGTGGGGTGGCGCGGGGAGCCGGGCGTGCGTGATGAGCCGCAGCATATCTATCAGGGAGAGGTGACGCGGACGCTCCTCGACGATATGGGGATCCGGAACGCGGTCGTCAGCCGTGAGACGACGGAGGAGGAGCTCCGGGTGGTCATGGAGGACTTCCGGGCGGATCTGAGTGCCGGCAGGGACGTCGCCTTCGTGATCCGGAAGGGCGCTCTCACCTGCGAAAAGAAGGTGAAATACGGGAACGAATACTCCATGATCCGGGAGGAGGTGATCCGGCACATCACCGATGTTTCCGGTACGGATCCCGTGATCTCGACGACCGGCAAGGCCAGCCGCGAGCTCTTCGAGATCCGGGAGGCGAACGGGCAGGGACACGGGTACGATTTCCTCACGGTCGGCTCCATGGGACACAGCTCCTCCATAGCCCTCGGCGTGGCGCTCCACAAGCCGGGGACGAAGGTCTGGTGCGTGGACGGGGACGGCGCGGTGCTCATGCACATGGGCGCCATGGCGGTGATCGGCGCCAACGCGCCGGAGAACCTGGTTCACGTCGTGATCAACAACGGCGCGCATGAGACCGTAGGCGGCATGCCCACCGTCGCCGCGAAGACGGATCTCGTCGCCGCCGCGAGGGCGCTGGGCTATCCGAACGCGGTATCTATCTGCGGTTATGAGGAGCTGGACCGCGCGCTCCGCGCGGCGAAGGGGCGGAGAGGGCTGACGTTTATCGAGGCAAAATGCGCCCTCGGAGCGAGGGATGACCTGGGGCGGCCGACGACGACGGCGCTTGAGAACAAACGGAGCTTTATGTCTTATCTCGCCGGGCTGCAGGATGGAGAAGAGCGCCCGCAGGAATAAAGAGGGGGGCATTGCATGAGTGAGATCATCCGCGCGGACGGGGGAACCGCCGCGCTCGACCGCTGGTTTCGCGGCACGGCCTGCCGCGCGGTTCTTCTTGTCGCCGGCGGGTCCATTCACGGGATGAGGGAGCTGGATACCTATTTTGAGCAGCTGCCGGAGCGGCTCGGCATCCGGGTCGTCCGCTTCCGCGACTTTCAGCCGAATCCGCTTTATGAATCGGCCGTGAAGGGCTGTGAGGTGTTCCGGAGAGAGGGCTGTGACTGCATCGCCGCGGTCGGCGGGGGAAGCGCCATGGACGTCGCCAAGTGCATAAGGCTCTGGGCGGGCCTGGATCCGGCGGAGGATTATCTGAAGCAGGAGATTGTCCCCTGCGGGATTCCGTTTCTGGCTGTTCCGACAACCGCGGGGACCGGCAGTGAGGCGACCAGATATGCGGTCGTCTACCGGAACGGGGAGAAGCAGTCGGTGACGCACGACAGCATGATCCCGCAGGCGGTTTACATGGACCCGTCCCTCCTCACCACGCTGCCCGATTATCAGAGAAAGGCGTCGATGCTGGACGCGCTCTGCCACGCGGTCGAATCGTACTGGTCGGTCCACTCGAATGAGGAGAGCCGGGCGTATTCAGCGCAGGCGGTCCGGATGATTCTGCGGAATATGGAGGCGTATCTCGCTAATGATCCGGAGGGAAATGCGGCCATGCTGGAGGCGGCCCATTTTGCGGGAAAGGCCATCAATATTGCCCAGACCACGGCGGGGCACGCTCTTTGCTATAAGCTGACGGGTCTCTTCGGGATCGCGCACGGACACGCCGCGGCGCTCTGCTGCCGGAGGCTCTGGCCGTATATGGTGAGTCATACGGAGGATGCGGTCGATCCCCGCGGGCGGGACTATCTCTCGGAGATGTTTTTCAGCCTCTCGGAGCTGTTCGCCGGGGAGGCGGCCCGGGCCGGACTGCCGGGGGAGAAACCGGAAGGATCCGGCCTCCCGGGGCAGGAGAGCATTTCCGATATGGAAAAAGGACCGGCCGCATTTGCGGAGATCGTGGAGCGGCTGGGTCTCTCCGTGCCGGTACCTGAGTCGGAGGAGCAGCTGGAGCTTCTCGTTCGCTCCGTGAACCCCGTGCGGCTGAAGAACAATCCCGTGCGGCTGGATCCGGAGGCGGCGCGGGGTCTGTACCGGGAGATATTGGGGTGAGGGCGCCGGGGGCGCCCTCTTTTTCTGCGGGACGGCGCTCAGTCATGTTTTGACCGGAACTTTGTCCACCTGGCGCTGAATTCAATCACATCATTGCGGCGGCAGCTCAGATTTTTTATGGTGTCTTCTTTTGTGAAGACCTGCCCGCTTTCCAGATCTTTCCACCCGGCAAACGTGTATCCTGATTTTTTAAAGGGGCAGGCGGGCGTCCGATAGGTGCGGCCGAAGCGGTATTTCCGGAGCTTCGGTCTGCCGGTGCCGCCGTTTGGCGTATAGTGGACCAGGTATTGCTGCCGGTACCCGCGGAAGGAGTAAAATGCGGCCTCGGCGATGAGTCTGGCTCCCCTGATATTGGGGTGGTGAAAATCACTCTGATACCAGCCGGTTTCACCCTCCAGTGCCCCGGATACCGCGGGCAGCCATTTCCACCCGAGCTTTTTTCCGTAAGACCTGTAGAGGGCTTTCCGCTGCCGCAGAAAAGAGTGCTTTGCCTCCTTGAAATTCCAGTTGGGAACCGCCATGTAAACCGACGCGTTCGGGAAGTATTTCCCGAACAGACGGTTCAGCTTTTCCATCTCCGATTTGATTTCGGAGAGGGGTTCATGTTTGTCATTGTTGATGCCGCCCGTCACGATAATCCGCCTGAGATGTTGATTCTTCGGAAGCGCTTTTACTTTGTCAATATACCGATGTCCGCGCCTCGCGTATCCGTACCCGTTCAGGCGCAGGAAGCACATGTCTGAATCCGGCAGGCCCATCATTTCCTGAAATTGGTACGGCCACGTCCGGTTCCGGCTGCCCTGCGGAGTGACGCCGTAGGAATCCGTGATGATCAGCCATTCTGCCGTGGATTTCATGTGTCTGTCAGGTCCGCCGGCATATACGGAGGACGTGTGAATGAATAAGAATAATCCGGTGATGAAAACGATGATAACGATCGGGAACGGGTTAAAACTCTGAATCAGGCGTCTCATTTTTCGGGTCTCCGCTTCGGTGTCCTGTTTGCCTGTGCAGAATATGGGAAAGCAGGAAATCTTGCGACATTAATACTATTTACAGTATCAATACGGTAATTATGTACGACGTCCGATCATAGCATACACGGTATTTATTTACAACATCAGGCAGACAAACCGGGCGGAACTGAACATTTAGACAAAAAAGAGGGCTTTTCGGGCAAAAAAAGAAGTGTGTAAGCGCCCGGGACAGCAGCCCTTCGGCATCTTACACACTTCCTGATTCAGTTTATGTCGGGTTCAGACCGGATCGAAGACCGCCGGAAACAGGCGGAAGGATCTGTCAGTCTTCTTCCGGATGGTGATTGTTTTCCGCTTCATCCTCCGGCGAATAGCGCCCCTTCGAGAGCTTTATGGTCTCCTGATACAGCGTCTTTTTCTTCTTATTAATGATTTGGATTGTCAGTGACGCATTCTTTTTCACGCGCTTTTTTGCCGTGAGCCTTACGGTATAGAGCTTCCCGTCTTTATTCTTTCTGATTTTTCTGCTGTATGTTTTTCCCTTATAGCTGACCTTTACGATGTCGCCTTTGTGCACGTTGAAGGTCTCGACCTTTATGGTCTTCCCTTTGGCCCTGACATCATAAAATCTGGTATCGGAAGACAGCTTCGTCTTAAAGCTGTAGGAGCATCCGTGATTTTTGATCGTTACCCTTACCTTTGCGTTCAGCTTGTAGACCTTTTTCAGCTTAATGACGGCCCTGTACTTTGAGCCGGTCGAGTATTTGTAGGTGTCGGTGCCGATTCTGACCGTTCCGGTTGTCCCCGGATCTCCGGTGATGACCAGCTTTCCGGTTCCGTACCAGCAGTTGCTGAGATGGGTCTGTCTGGAGAGATAGCTCTTAAAGAAGGCCCTTGTGATCTTTACATTGATGACGGCTGTGCTGCCGTCCTTTCCCGTGACGGTGATTTTGGTGGAGCCGACGTGCTTCGGAGTGATGGTCACCGTATCCGTGGATGCCTGTGCCGCCGCGATTTTGCTGTTTTCCGATTTGGCGGACGCGATTTCCGCGGAGTGATCTTCATCAATCATGATCTCTTCGTCATCGCCGCTGTCCGCGCGAAATGTGACGCTGTTTCTCTGCAGCTTAAGTGCCGGCTCCGCATAGGCCGGTGTTGTCCGGATCAAAAGAAAAAGCAGTGGGAACAATGATAAAAAAACTGCTGGCTTGACCGGGCTGAAGCTTTTTTTCATAGTGCACCTCCTGTCTGAAAAAAGCGGGTGATTGGCTGTAATTGTATTCTACATTTTTTTACGCAGGCTTTCAAGAATGAGCGCCTGCCGAGTTAATAGACGGAGAATGGATTTTTCCTAAGTTTACACAGAACCGCCCGGTTTTGTTATAATAAGAAGGATTATGTTTGAGCGCTGCCGGGATGACGCCGGCTGCAGGAGGTAAGACGGGGAGGCTGCCGTGATTTGTGGGACAGCGTATGAGACAGCGGGCGGGACTGCATGTGAAGCAGCGGTTAATCGGAATATGTCGGGCGCGCGTGCGGGCACCTGTTCGGCCCGTGCCTGTGGGGGCACCCGCAGGACCCGGGTTCGCGCGGCCCTGCGGCTTCTTCTGTGCGGCTTTTTCCTGCTGCTGCTTTCGCCCGGGACGGTGCGCGCGGCGTCCGTGCCCCGGACCGTCAGCGTCACCATTTCCGCGAAGGGAACCGCGAAAAGTGCGTCGGTGAAGGAGGGGGACCGGGTGCGGCTTTCGGTCCGGTATAAGGGGAAGGCCGTGCGCGTGAAGACGCTGCGCTTCCTCACTTCGAAGAAGAAGACCGCCGGGGTCACGGCGCGCGGCGTCATCAAAGCGAATAGGGCCGGGTCCGTAAAGATCACCGTAAGGAGCAGAAATAATAAGAAGCTCCGCGCGGTGCTCCGGCTTAAAGTGAAGCCCCTCCGGACGAAGCTGAGCCCGGTGAAGGCATCCGCCGGTTCCGCGGGAAAAGATCTCGGCGCGGCGGGAACGGCGGCGCGGCTGTCCGGAAAGGAAGCGGTCGGCACCGGGACGGCCACCCGCATAGCGGAGCTTGTGAAGCTCACGACGCCCCACGCGCACGAGTGGAAGAAGGTCAGGCTGAAGGATCCGGCAGCGCCGGAGTATCCGGCGGACCGGTGCAAGGTCTGCGGGCTCGAGCGGTGGACGGACCGGACAGAGGTCACCGAAGAGAATGCCGCCGCGGCCGGCGGAGAGACAGCCGGCGGAACCGCGGCCGAGGCCGCGGGCGGCGCGTCAGTCGTGCTGGACGCAGATAAAGCGGCCTCTAAGACGGAAGCGGCGGGAAGCGGAAAAATTTTCATGATCGGGGATTCCTACGGCGCGCGCACCAGCAGGCGCGGCCACTACACGTGGCCCTATCAGGTGGCGAAGGGCCTGGGGCTTACGGAGGGACAGGCCCTCATCGCCTGCCGCGGCGGATACGGTTTCGGGGTGGGCAGGAATTTCCTGCATCTTCTGCGGCTCGCGAAGAAGGACCCGGAGGTGAAGCTGATCCTGGTGGTCGGCGGCACCGGAAATGACCGGAAGCAGTCGAAGGCGGAGATCGTGGGGGGCATGCGGGCATTTTCCGAAGAGGCAAGGCGCCGCTTCCCGAATGCCCTGATCGCCTATGCCTCTCCGAATACGCATGTGTCGAACGCGTCCTGGCTCGAGAGGCTGAAAAAGCGCCGGCCCTGGTATATCGAGGCGTGCAGGGAGAACGGATGGATCTATCTGTCCGGGTGCGAGAAGATTCTGGCCGGACATAAGGAATACTTTGTGAAGGACGGGCATCATCCCAACGCAGAGGGACAGGTGGTCCTCGGGCGGGCCCTTCTGAAGAAACTGAAAAAAGCGGGGGTCGTCTGAGGCGTCCTTTTGACGGGCGGTCAACCGGGAGGAACCCGGGGGTAAGAAAGTGAAGGGTTACGGGTAATGACATGCTGACAATGTCCTACAACAGTCTCCTGTTTCTGGTATTTTTTGCGGCGCTTCTGGCAGTTTACTGCCTGATGCCGGGGACTGCTGCCAGAAAAGCGGTCATTTTCGCGGGGAGCATGGTCTTCTACATCGCGGCCGCCGGCGCGGGGGCGCTGGCGGTGCTGTTCGCCACATCTCTCATCACCTATTTTGTGTCCGTCCGGATCGCCGGCATCTACGCGGCGTATGAGACGGAGCTTTCGGCGCGCGCGGAGGAGCTTGCGTCGCTCGAGCCGCCGCAGAAGCTGAAGCCGAAGGAGAAGACGGCGCTTCTTGCGCCCTATAAAAAGCGGGCCTTCCGGTATCTGCTGGCCGGCCTCATTCTGATTCTCGGCGTCCTGCTCTATACCAAGCTGGGGCGGGTGCTGGGCTTTGAGTCCGTGACCCGGCTGCGGGATCTGCGCTTCTCGAAGATTCTTGTGCCGCTCGGCATCTCCTATTACACCTTTTCCTCCGCGGGATATCTGCTCGACATCTACTGGCGGAAGGCGGAGGCGGAGCGGAATTATTTCAGCCTGATTCTCTGCATGACGTATTTCCCGATCATCGTGCAGGGACCGATCAGCCGCTACGACGCGCTGATGAAGCAGTTCGACGCTCTGCCCGGCTTCAGCTATGAGCGCGTGACGCACGGCCTGCAGCTCATGCTGTGGGGCCTCTACAAGAAGATGGTGCTCGCCGACCGCCTCACACTTTATCCGGATTATGTGTTTGAGAATCTGAAGGAGTACCGCGGGCCGGAGACGGTACTTGCCGTCCTCGCCAATGTCATCGTCCTCTACGCCGACTTTTCCGGCTGCATGGACATCGTGACGGGGGCTTCGCAGGCGCTGGGCGTGACGCTTGAGAAAAATTTCGACCACCCCTTCTTCTCCCTGTCCGCGGCTGAGTTCTGGCGGCGCTGGCACATCACGCTGGGCGCCTGGTTCAGGGACTACGTCTACATGCCGATCGCGACCAACAGCCATTTTATGAAATGGACCAGATCCGTCAAAAAACGGCGCGGAGAAAAGGCCGGGAAGCTGGCCTCCTCCGGGATTCCGCTTATGATCGTCTGGCTTCTCACCGGTCTCTGGCACGGGACCGGCATCGACTATGTGATGTGGGGATTCTACTGGGGTGCCCTGATTATTATTGAGACGGTTTTTGCGAAGGAGCTGGAGAGGGCGGGCGCATTTTTGCATATGGGCCGCAGGCCCTTTTGGCACCGCCTGTTTCAGATGTGCAGATCGTTCGTGTACTTTGCCGTCGGACGCATGATCACGGCGACCGGCTCCTGGAACAGCGTGTTCCGGATCTGCCGGCACATTCTGATGAGACCGTCCGTGAAAACACTGACGGCAAGCTTTGCCGGGGCCGGTATTAAGGGGGCGGACCTGCTCGTCATCGGGATCAGCGTCCTGCTACTCTGGGCAGTCGGCCTTCTGCAGGAGAGGCGGAGCCTCAGAGAGGAGATCGACCGCATGCCGCTCCCCGTCCGCTGGCTCATTTACTACGGGGCGGCCGCGCTGGTCATTCTCTGGGGCATGTACGGGTCGGCGTATAACGCCGCGGATTTCGTCTACGGGGGTTTCTAGGAAGGTCAGGAGAGACGCGTTCCCCCGACGAGAGAGGAGGGCAGGGACGTCTGAAAGACCATGGGGTCCGAGGGCGTGCCGCCGCTTTCATAGAAGAAGGCGCAGATGTCTCCTTTTCCGAGGTCTTCCGGGCCGATGGTGAGGGCGCCGGATTTTATGGAAAATGCGCCGGCCCCGTCCCCCTCATAGCGAAGAGGCGTGCCGGATACCGCGAGGTCGAGCGCGGCTTCGCCGACCGCGGTATATACCGCGCGGCCCCGGTTGTCGAAGAGGGCGAAGAAATCCGCCTGCTCCGACGCGGCCCGGGCGAGCGCGTCGCCTGCGGCCTCCGCCTCCTCCGACGTTTCGGGGAAGGCGGCCGTCTGCGCGATATTGCGGATCAGGCCCCGGAGCCGCTCATCAGTGAGAGCGGGCGAGCTTCCCTTCACATAGATGCAGCTGCTGATATTTTTGTCGGAGAGCAGCATCAGTGTGAGATCCGGGCTCTTCTGGCTCAGAATTCTTTTTTCCTTATATAAAGTGTAGTCGCTGTAGTCCTGCTGCCAGGAGGCATAGGCTTCGTCGGCCCGGTGGTCCGGCAGCTGATAGTGTTCCCTGATATACGCGCCCAGATATCCGCTCACCTTCCTCGCGCCCGACTCGTTGACGTGGGAGGACCGGTCCTTCATGTCGGTATCGAAGTCGATGACGCCGATTTTGTCCTCCTCGAGGAAATTGAGATAGCGGATGCCGTATTCGTCCGCAATGGCCTGCACGCCGTTCGCGTATTCTCTGGATTCCCGGTCGGCGGGGTAGGGGAGCTCCGTCAGAAGGACTTCAATGCCCCGGTCCCGGCACAGCTCGATCGTGCGGCGGAGATAGGAGGCGGCGTAGGCCTCGCTCTCCCGGGCTTTGAGCGTGTCCGCTCCCTCGGAAATCCGGGGGACGGCGACTTTCGGCTTCTTATATCGGTAGGAGCCCCGGTCGATCCGCTCCGTGACGGACAGACTGAGATCCTTTGCCTTCAGTGAATTCCAGCGGTTGTGGAACTGCAGCACGGGGAAGAGCAGCTCGAGGGCCTTCTCCTTCGAGGGCATGAGCTCGAGGGCGGCCGCGATCTTGTTGCGGGACAGGGGGAAGCGGTCGTAGTTGAAGCGGAAGTAGTGGGCGAAGTCCTCCCGCTCCTTAAGATCCATGTGGCGGACGTCGATGACGACCAGCTTCGGAGTCGTGTAGTCCAGGGCATTCCGCAGGACCCAGTAGCTGCTGTCGATGGTATTTCCCGACTCGCCGAAGTCGAAGGAGGTAAAGCCGAAGTCGTTCCACATCTCGAGCGGGTGCACGCCGACCTCCATGTGGCTGATGCCGAGAAACAGGACGTCGAAGTCCTGCTCCTCCCGGAAGAAGGAGTTGAGCTTCTCGGCCGAGTCCTTGGGCGTGACGATATAGGAGATCCCCCTTATGAGGATCACGAGACCTGCCAGAAAGATAATTGAACGTACAATTTTTTTCATAAACAGAATTATAGCGCACGGGGGCGGGGATTGCCAATTGCCAATATAAGGAGTAAGATGCATATCACGTGCCGCCGGACCGCGCGATGTGGTACAATGACCTGTAAACAGCGGATGCGGAACAGCGGGAGTGAATAATCGTCATCGGGACGAGTGACTGTCATCGGGAGAGAAGAATGAAAGCTTTGAATGTGAAACCGCTTGAGAAGAAAGTGTGGCTGTCTTCGCCGACCATGCACGGCGGGGAGCTGAAATATATGACGGAGGCCTATGAGACGAACTGGATGTCGACCGTGGGCGCCAATATCAACGAGGTGGAGCGCATGGCCTGCGAAAAGACGGGCTGCGGGTACGCGGTGGCTCTGTCCGCCGGGACGGCGGCGCTGCATCTGGCCGTGAAGCTGGCCGGCGAGAAGATATACGGACAGCCGAGACCGGGGCACGGGACGTTGGAAGGACGGCGGGTGTTCTGCACGGATATGACCTTTGACGCGACGGTCAACCCGGTCGCCTACGAGGGCGGTGAGGCGGTCTTTATCGATACGGAGCCGGACACCTGGAACATGGATCCGGCGGCGCTTGAAAAAGCCTTTGAGCTCTATCCCGATGTCCGGATCGTCGTGATGGCCCACCTCTACGGTACGCCCGGCAGGATGGACGAGCTGACGGCGGTCTGCCGCGCGCACGGCGCGGTTCTTGTGGAGGACGCGGCGGAGAGTCTCGGCGCCTCGTATAAGGGAAGGCAGACCGGGACCTTCGGGCAGTACAATATCATTTCCTTTAACGGAAACAAGATTATAACGGGCAGTGCGGGCGGTATGCTGCTCACTGAAGAGGAGAGTGCTGCCCACCGGGCGAGAAAGTGGTCGACCCAGTCCCGCGAGGCCGCCCCCTGGTATCAGCATGAGGAGCTCGGCTACAACTACCGGATGAGCAATGTGATCGCCGGCGTCATCCGCGGACAGTTCCCCTATCTGGAGGAGCACATCGCGCAGAAGAAGGCGATCTATGAGCGCTACAGGGAGGGCTTCCGGGATTTGCCGGTTTCCATGAATCCCTACGACAGCGGGAACTCCGAGCCGAATTTCTGGCTCAGCTGTCTCCTCATCGACCGGGAGGCCATGTGCCGGCAGGTGCGGGGCGAGAAGGAGGCTCTCTATATCAGCGAGCCGGGAAAGAGCTGCCCGACGGAGATTCTCGAGGCCATCGCCTCCATCAACGCGGAGGGCAGGCCGATCTGGAAGCCCATGCACATGCAGCCCGTGTACCGCATGAATCCCTTCGTTACGGCGAGGGGCAGCGGGAGGGCCGGATCGAACGCCTATATCGACGAGGGAGAAATCCCGGATGTGGGAATGGATATCTTCGAGAGGGGCCTCTGCCTGCCGAGCGACAACAAGATGACGGAGGAGGAGCAGGCGGCCGTGATCGAGGCGGTGCGCTGCTGTTTCGGGTAAAGATACGTCCCTTCGACGCCGGAGGGTGTTTATGATATACAGGCAAAAAGCCGGGAGGATGGAATGATGATTGCACCTAACGAATACGGTACCCAGGACATACAGAACGAGCTGCTGGATATCATGAAGACGTTTCACAGCTTCTGCGAGGAACATGGCATAGAGTACACGCTCTACGGGGGCTCCTGCCTGGGCGCGGTCCGGCACAGGGGGTTCATTCCGTGGGATGATGATCTTGACATCTGTGTGGACAGGGACAATTATAATAAGCTGCGGCGCCTGTTCAGAAAGTGCAGGGGCCTGAAAATGCGGAAAACCATTTGGATCTACCGCATTCAGAAGCGGGACGGAAAGCCGATCAGGGGATATGTCCCCACGCTGGACGTATTCGTGATCGATCACGCGCCCTCCCGGCCGGTCCTGTTTAAGCTTAAGAATCTGTGTCTCGCCACGCTGCAGGGCATGCTGAAGGAGGAGGTCAGCTACGAGGGCTTTTCTCCCGTCTATAAAATGTTCCTCTTCGTCACGCACATGATGGGAAAGCCCTTCTCCGTGAAGCTTCTGCGGTACTGGTATGACCGGGCCTCGGCAATCGGGAACGGGAGCCCGGCGGAGATGGTGCACTGCACCAACACGTCCTTCAAGTGGATTCAGAACCGGTATCCCGCCGATACGTGGGCCGGGAGGACGCTCGTTCCCTTTGAGGACGCGCAGTTTTACATTCCGTCCGGCTATGACAGGTATCTGACAATCTGCTACGGCGACTACATGAAACTGCCGGAGAAAGAGGAAAGACGGCCCGAGCACGCCGGCTGATGATCAGGGAGGAAAGAAAAATGGTAATCGGTTATACGACGGGAGTATACGATCTGTTTCATATCGGGCACCTGAACCTGCTGAAAAACGCGAAGGGGATGTGCGACAAGCTGGTAGTCGGAGTGACGGTGGACGAGCTGGTCCGGTATAAGGGGAAGGAGGCCATGATCCCCTTTGAGGACAGGATCGAGATCGTCCGCTCCTGCAAATATGTGGACGCAGCGGTCCCGCAGTACGACATGGACAAGCTGAAGGCCTGCAAGGAGCTCGGGGCAACCATGCTGTTTGTCGGTGACGACTGGTACGGAACGGAAAAATGGAACAGGTATGAGGAGGAGTTCGCGAAGGAAGGAATCCGGATTGTTTATTTCCCTTATACCAGAGGCATTTCGTCAACGAAGATCACACAGGCGCTGAAACAGGTCCGCGGATGGACGAGCGAAGCGAGCGAGGCCGCCGCGAGCGGAGGAAGGGAGGAAAATCATGGTTGATAAGAAGTACTGCATGAGCTCCTACATGGCATTTCGCTATATTGAGAAGGATGACGCGGATTTTTATCCCGGGCTTCATCACAGGAATATTCAGCCGGTGCCCGCAGGTGAGCGCATCCCGGTTCACACCCCGGAGGATATCGACCGGGAAATCGGGAAGCAGATGGCCGGGTTTCAGGACCTGAAAAAGGGCGTGCTGCTCTCCGGAGGCATGGATTCCGCGATCGTGGCCTCCTATCTCAGAGGCTCCGACGCGTATACCTTCAGGTTTCTGGGCGGGGAGTTTCAGAAGGAGGAACTGGAGCGCGCGGCGTATTACGCGGATTATTACGGCCTGAACCTTCATTATGTGGATATATCGTGGGATACGGTCGAAAAGCATCTGGAACCGGTCATGACCGCGAAGGCGGCTCCCGTTCATTCGATTGAGCCGCAGATCCTGCAGGCGGCCCTTATGGCGAAGGCGGACGGCATCGAGATGATGTTCGTCGGGGAGAGCAGCGATCTGATCTTCGGCGGCATGGACGGTCTTCTCGCGAAGGACTGGACACTTGAGGAATTCGAGAAGCGCTACACCTTTACTGATCCGGAGGCGGTACTTGCGGAACCGGTGTCCATGCGCTATCTGTTTGAGCGCTACAGGAAGGACGGGGACCGGATCGATTTCCTGTCCTTCATGGACGACGTCTTCTCCATCGAATCGTCCAGCTCCTATCTCAATGCCTTTGAAGTGGCCGGCATGCCCTATTATGATCCTTACGCCCGTCTCATCATGGCGGACGAGCTGGATCTGTACCGGGTGCGCCACGGGGAGCCCAAATATCTGATCCGGGCGCTCATGGCGAAAAAGTATCCGGATATTCCGGTTCCGAACAAGGTGCCCATGCCGAGACCCGTAGATGCCTATTTTAGGAACTGGAGCGGTCCGGAAAGACCGGAATTCCGGAAGGACCTCGACATGGATCAATTTACGGGAAATCAGAAATGGCAGATGTACTGTCTCGAAAAGTTCCTGAATCTGTACGAATAACCGGGAGAACTTGTGCTGTTTCCGGCGGTTTGCTATAATCGAAAAACATGCTGCTGCGGTTTGGCCTAAAGAGGTGATGTATAAGATGGATACTGGAGAGCGTATCGTAGATGTGAGAGCGCTTCTGTCACTGCTTCTTGCGGGCTGGCGGGGGCTTCTTGTGTGCGGGCTGGTCTTTTCCGTGCTGGGGGCGGGCTTTCAGGGCCTGCGTCTTCTTCCCAGGCTGCGGAGCAGTCAGCAGGCTTCGGTGCAGGAAGCGGCCGGGGAGCCGCTGGAAACAGACCCTGTTTCTCTGGTGGAAGAGAATCTGCGGCAGAAGCAGGAGTATCTGAATAAAAGTGTTCTGGCGAAGATCGATCCCGGAAGCGAGGGGCGGGCATATATCTATTTTGACGTCTTTACCGAGGAAATGGGCCGTTCGCAGGCGGAGGAGGAACCGATCGTCGTCATTTCGGAGGAACCGGAAGGCTCGGAGGGGACGGAGGTTGCCAATGCTTCCTATATGAGGGCCGCGAAGATCCTGAATTATTATATCAGGCAGCTGATTTACTCCACGGATTACAGTACTCTTTCCGAGGAAATGGGCGTGGAGGTCCCTTATCTCATGGAACTGGTGTCGGTTACCGTGTCGGATCCGGCGACCGAGACGGGCTGCATCCGCACCATCTATACGGATGTGGAGGGGGCCCGGAAGCTGGCGGAATATCTGTACGCCCGTCTGGAGGCGCTTCAGCCGGAGGCGGAGAAGGAGTACGGGGAGCACAGCCTTAAGATCAGCGGTATCCAGGCGGCGACGGTTACGGACAGGGCATACAACACCTTCCTTAAGGACCGCCTGCAGGAGATCAATGATCTGTCGACGCAGCGCGACAATTATTACAAGAATATGGGAACGAACTCAGGCGGACAGACGGCCGCGTCGGGGCTTCGCATAAGAGGCCTGCTGAAGTCGTGTCTCAAGTACGCCGCTGCCGGATTTATCGGCGGAGTATTTCTCTTTGCGCTCATGAAGGCGCTGTATCTGATTGCCTCGGGAACGGTCCTCTCCGGCGGAGAGCTGTCCCGGCAGTTCGGCCTGGAAAAGCTGGGCGAGCTGACGGGCGGGGAGACGGCCTACCGGATCGCGGATATGAAGATTAAAAACAGCGCGGGGGCCGTTTCGTCAGTGGCGGTCACGGGAGATATACCGGAGAGCCGCCTGAAAGAGATCTGTTCCGGCCTGCAGAGCGCGGAGGAGGGATCTGCCGTCACATATACGGCACTCACGGATATCGGGAGCCGGCCCGATATGCTGAAGGCGCTCAGCGAATGCGGCGCGGTGGTTGTGGCGGTTCAGCCGGCGAAGTCAAAATACAGAAAAATCGGGGAATTGCTGGAGACGGCACATTCCTATGGAAAGAAGACAGTCGGGAGCATCGTCGTCCGGTGACGGACGGCGGTGAGACGGACTGTCCTCTGACTGTTACAACAATCAGTTTTGGGGAGCTGGATCAGATCTATGGGAAAGAAGAGACGGAGTCATCAATTTCTGCGCCGGGTGATTATGATTATCTGCCTGGACGCGTTCACGATACTGTTTTCCTACCTGTTTGCCCTGTGGGTGCGGTTCGACTTCTCCATCAAGCGGATTCCGGAGCGGTTCCTCAGCATGACCTTCCGGTTTGTCCCGGTCGTGATCGCGGTCACCGTCGCCCTCTATTTCTGGCGCCGTCTCTACCACAGCATCTGGCGGTACGCCTCTTTGGCGGAGGCGTTCAATATCATTGTCGTCTATCTCATTCTGGCGCCCTTTCTGGTTCTGTACAACCGCGTGCCGGTGCAGAAGCTTCCCTGGAGCTGCATTTTTATCGCCTATGTCCTGACCGGTTCCTTCTGCTTCGCGATCCGGTTCGGGTACCGCCTTCTGCGCTATCTCTCCGCGGAAAATGCCGGAGGGAGAAAGGAGCGGCAGGACAGGGTCCTTCTCATCGGAGGGGGACAGGCAGCCAGGGATATCATCAAGGAGCTTCAGTTCGGTGAGCACCAGAATGTCCGTGTCTGCGCCGTTGTGGATGACAACCCGATCAAAAAGGGCCGCTACATGGAGGGCGTGCGGATCGTGGGAAACCGGTATGATATTCCTTCCGTGGTGGAGGAATACGGCATCAACCGGATTATTTTCGCGATTTCGAGCGCGACGCCCGAGGAGCGCAGGGACATTCTCAATATCTGCAAGGACACGGGCTGCCGCCTGCAGATGGTTCCCTCCCTCGCCCAGATCGTAGAGGGGGAGATGACCGTCTCAAAGCTGCGGGATGTCAATGTCATTGATCTCCTGGGGCGCGAGGAGATCAAGGTCAACAACGATGAGATTCTGGAGGCGGTTCAGGACAGGGTCATTATGGTTACGGGCGGGGGCGGATCCATCGGCTCCGAGCTTTGCAGACAGATCGCTGCGGCCGCCCCGAAGCAGCTGATTATTTTAGACATCTATGAAAATAAAGCCTACGATATCCAGCAGGAGCAGATACACCGTTATCCGGAACTGGATCTGGTCACGCTGATCGGTTCCGTCAGAAATACGAACCGGGTCAATGACATTCTGGACGTCTATCACCCGGACGTGATCTATCACGCGGCGGCGCACAAGCACGTGCCGCTGATGGAGGACAGCCCCAACGAGGCGATCAAGAACAATGTCATGGGGACCTACAAGCTCGCCTCCGCCGCAGCCCGGGCGGGTGTGAAGAAATTCCTTCTGATCTCGACGGACAAGGCGGTCAATCCCACGAATATCATGGGGGCGAGCAAGCGCCTCTGTGAGATGATTGTTCAGATGATGAGCCGGAAGCATCCCGAGACGTCCTTCAACGCCGTGAGATTCGGCAATGTTCTCGGATCGAACGGTTCCGTGATCCCGCTCTTCAAGAAACAGATCGCGGAGGGCGGACCGGTTACCGTGACGGACAAGAACATCATCCGCTATTTTATGACGATTCCGGAGGCGGTGTCCCTGGTGCTGCAGGCCGGATATTACGCGAAGGGCGGGGAGATCTTTGTTCTCGATATGGGAAAGCCGGTCCGAATTGACGATATGGCCAGGAACCTGATCAAGCTCTCCGGCTTTAAGCCGGATGTGGACATAAAGATCGTGTACACCGGACTTCGCCCCGGAGAGAAGCTGTATGAGGAGCTTCTCATGGATGAAGAGGGGATGGAGAAGACGAGAAACAAGCTGATTTATATCGGACACCCCATCGAGATGGATGACGCGGAGTTCGAGAAGCAGCTTCAGCTGCTGGATCAGGCTTCCAGGGAGGAATCCGGGAGAATCAAGGAGATCGTGGCGGAAATCGTTCCGACCTATCACCCTCAGCGTGCATGATGAATGCGGAAAGGAAAAGGGAATGGAGAAACGCCGGTTGAGCAGACATGTCTGCAGGGGCCCCTATGAAAAATACATGAAGCGGCCGCTGGATATCGCGCTTTCGGCCGGGGCGCTCGCGGTCCTGTCCCCGGTGCTGGGGACGGTGGCGGTGCTGGTCCGGGTGAAGCTGGGAAGCCCCGTTCTGTTTACGCAGGACCGCCCAGGGCGGGATGAGAAGGTGTTCAGGCTGTACAAATTCCGGACCATGACAGACGCGCGCGACCCGGAGGGGAACCTCCTCCCGGACGAGGAGCGCCTGACCGCCTTCGGCAAGAAGCTGCGGGAGACGTCTCTGGACGAGCTGCCGGAGCTCCTCAATATCCTGAAGGGCGACATGTCGGTGATCGGTCCCCGTCCCCTTCTCGTCAGGTATCTGGACAGGTACAGCGACGAGCAGCGGCGGCGCCACGAGGTGCGGCCGGGGCTTACGGGACTTGCGCAGGTGCACGGCAGAAACAGCGCCGACTGGGCGGAGAAGTTCAGATGGGATGTCCGCTATGTCGACAACATCACCTTTCTGGGGGATCTCGGAATATTGCTGTCTACCGTGAAGACGGTTCTCCGCCGGGAGGGCATTACGGACGGGACCGCCACCATGAAGGAATTTTACGGAAATGAGCAGGCGTAAGCGGCCTGCGGATCAAAAACGGAGACTTTAGGACAAGAATGAAAAGAATTCTGTTTACCAGTGTCGGACGGAGGGTGGAGCTTCTGACTGCCTTCCGCGAGGCGGCTGACAGGCTGGACGAGCCCCTGCTTCTTTGCGGGACGGATATAACCGGGGACGCGCCGGCTCTCCGCGTGTGCGACCGGTATTTTCTCACATCGAGAATCCGCAGTGATTCCTATATTCCCGAGCTGCTGGATATCTGCGGAAGGGAGAAGATCGATCTGCTGATTCCCACGATCGACACGGATCTTCTGGTTCTCTCGGAGAACAGGGAGAAGTTTGAGGAAATCGGGACGCGTGTCCTCATCAGCGCGCCGGATAAGATCAGGATCTGCCGGGATAAGCGGAACACGGCGGCCTTTTTCATCTCCTGCGGCGTCAGATCGCCCCTTCCCGTGGACCGCGCGGATGCCTACGAGGGCGGATTTCCCTGCTTCATAAAGCCCAGGGACGGAAGCTCCAGCATCAACGCCCACCGGGCGGACAGTGAGGAGGAGCTGGCGCTGTACGCATCCACCGTGCCGGATTATATCATTCAGCCCTTCGTGAGCGGAAGGGAATATACGATTGATATCTTCTGTGACTTTGACGGAAAGCCGGTTTACATCACCCCGCGCGAGAGAATCCAGGTGCGGAGCGGAGAGGTCATAAAGACCGCGGTCGTTCAGGACGAGTTCATGATCGGGGAGGCGGAGCGGATCGTCGCCGGATTTCACCCCGTCGGCCCGATCACGGTTCAGCTGATCCGGGATGAGCAGACGGGGGAGGACTGGTTTATCGAGATCAATCCCCGCTTCGGGGGCGGATCCCCGCTCTCCATGCTGGCCGGGGCGGACAGCGCCGAGGCCGCTCTTCTGCTGCTGCGGGGAGAGACGCCCGGTTACCGGAGAGAGGCGGCAGCGGACGGACTGGAATTCAGCCGCTTTGACCGGGCCTTTGTGAGCGCGGGAAATGAGCCGGTGAAGGTATTGGATTACAGTGAGATCCCGGGTCTTGCGGAGGGGCTGGATGTCGTGCTCTTTGATCTCGACGATACGCTCTACGATGAAACCGACTACGTGAAAAGCGGTTTCGCCGAGGCGGCGCGCCTGGCGGCCGGGGAGCTGTCCGGGAGGACGGAGGAGGAGCTTTTCGGTTTCCTGTGGGAGGCGTATCAGAGCGGGCGGGCGCCCGTCGATGAGCTGGCGGATCTCCTTTATAAAGAGCGGAGGGACGGCCCTCTGCCCGAGGAGATCAAGCGGATCCTGCTTTCGGCCTACAGGGATCACGCGCCGGAGATCCGGCTTAAGGACGGTGCGGAGGCAGTCCTGTCCGCCCTCAGTGAGCGCGGGATCCGGATCGGCATTGTTACGGACGGCAGGCCCGGCGGACAGAGGGCGAAGCTTAAGGCACTGGGGCTTTCGGATGATCCCCGCATCGCGGAGGTGATCATTACGGATGAGCTTGCGGGCGGGAGCGGAAGGGGTCGCATTTTCAGAAAACCCAACCCCCTGGCGTTTGAAATCATGCGGGCCAGATTCGGGACGGCATTTTGCAGGATGGCCTATGTCGGCGACAACGCGGGAAAAGATTTTATCGCGCCGGCGCGCCTCGGCATGAAGTGCATTCTGCTGCGGAACCCGCGGGGCCTTTATCAGAGGGATATGGAGGACAGATGAACAGAGAAGTCAGCGACGTTCTGCTTGGATTGCTTATCAAACTGGATGAGGTCTGCGAGAGACATCATCTGCGGTATTATATTGCCTACGGCACCTGCCTCGGGTCTCTCCGCCACGGCGGATTTATTCCGTGGGATCACGATATAGACGTGCTGATGCCCATCGAGCACGCAAAAAAGCTGGTTGAGTATCAGGATGAATTCGGGGAGGATTATTTTCTGCAGTGCAAGAAGACCGACCCGGAATATGATTCCATTTCATACAAGCTGAGGGACTCCTCCACCGCCTGCATGTGGCCGACACAGCGGGGCGTGGGATTTAATCAGGGCATCTCCGTCGATATTTATCCCTTCTATAACTGCCCTCCGACGCGGGCGGGACTGCTGCTCAATATCTGGAGATCGTATTTTTACAGAATTCTGGTCGCGGGGCGTCTGCCGGTCAATCACTCCCGGTTCATGAAGATGCTGTCCCGGATCGTTCTCGGCATCTACAGGGGAGAGCGCAGGGAGAAGAAGGCCGCGGCGCTGGAAAAGAAGCTGAGCTCCGTGAAGAAGGGACGGGAGATCCTCGATTACTACGGGGAGGACATCTCCTTCTTCAGCGCGATTACCTATCCCAGAGCCTGGTTCGGCAAGCCCAGGAAGATGGAGTTTGAGGGGATGCTGTTCAACGGCCCGACGGAGCCGGAGAAGTATATGAAGAGACGATACGGGGACTATATGACGCTTCCGCCGGAAGAGAAGAGGGTGAATGCCCTTGAGACGCCGGGACTGATCCTGGACCCCAACCGCAGCTACCGGGAATATGTAAAGGAGATGGAAGGATAGATGGAAAAGGCCTGTATTGTGTGCACGACGCCTTATCAGCTGATGACGGGTGCAGCGCTGGCTCATTCGATCGAAAAAGACGCGGACCTGTATGTGGTGGACCAGTTCCGCAGGGCGGAGGAATACGCGGAGAGAATCCGGACGTTGGGCCTGTTTCGCGATGTGAAGGTGGTGAAGCAGGAGGAGGTAGTTCAGTTCCGCAGATACGGATCAAAGCTCCTGAACTATCTGAGTCTTATGAAAAGCTATCTGGGGATCGACCGGTTTGCTGAAAAGGTGCTCATTCCGGGGCGCAGCTACCGCAGGCTGTATGTCTCCTCGAAAGCCTATGTCGGGAATCAGCTGCGGCTTTATTTCTCAAAGCACCGCACGGGAACGGAGCTGTACTACTTTGATGACGGGGAGGGGAGCTACTATAACGACCGGACATATGAGCACACGCTTCCGGCCAGGATGTTTCTGGGCCTCATGTTCGGGCGGTCCGCTCTGAGGACGGATTATCCCAAATATCTCTATTCGCCGGAGCTGTACGAAAAACTGAACGGAAGCGGGGACGTGAGACGGATTGAGACGGACTGGGGCCGCGGAGAGCCGCTGAAGTGGATCAATCACGTTTTTCAGGTCACGCCGGACAAGCTGATGAAAGAGGCCGTGATCATTTTCGATACGCTGGCCGGCGAGCGGGAAAAGCGGGAACGCCTTGACCGGTGTTATCATATGGCGGCGGACATCCTGGGAAGTGACAACATCATCGTAAAGCGGCATCCGAGAGACAAAAGTCCGGCCGATGAGCGGTTTAATCAGTATCAGGATCACGACACGCCCTTCGAAGCCATCAGCGCGAATATGAATATGAATGACAAAATTCTGATCACATATTCGTCAACGGCAGTCGGGACGGTGAAGCTTCTGATGGGGCAGGAACCGGCCGTCATTCTCCTCTACCGGATCGTCAATCCGGGGGCGGAGGTGAACGGGAAGCGGGACCGGTATTATCAGTCGCTCTCGGAACTGTATGCGGACGGGAACCGGATCTTTATTCCTGCGGACATGGCGGAGTATGAGGCCATTCTCCGCAGATTCAGAGACAGTGATGCTTTTAAAAATGTTTTAAACGGATGAATACGTGTGGAGGTGGATTCATGCTTAACGGAAAAACGATTCTTGTAACCGGCGGCACGGGCTCTTTCGGCCATCATTTTGTGGACTATGTGCTTCAGCACTACGAGCCGAAGAAGATCATTATCTATTCCCGGGACGAGTTCAAGCAGTTCATTATGGATAATGATTATAAGGAGCATCGGAAGGTGCTCAGATATTTTATCGGCGATGTCAGAGACGAGCCCCGCCTCAAAATGGCCATGAAGGGCGTGGATTATGTGATTCACGCGGCGGCGCTTAAGCAGGTGCCCGCGTGCGAGTATAATCCGAATGAGGCCATTAAGACCAATGTGAACGGGGCGATGAATGTCATCAACGCCTCCCTTGAGGCGGGCGTAAAGAAAGTCGTCGCGCTGTCGACGGACAAGGCGGTGAATCCGATCAATCTCTACGGCGGGACGAAGCTTGTTTCGGATAAGCTGTTCTGCGCCGCCAACGCTTACGGCGGGGCGGAGGGCACCCGTTTTTCCGTCGTCCGTTACGGAAATGTTGCCGGAAGCAGAGGCTCGGTCATTCCCTTCTTCCAGAACATCATCGATAACGGCGGAAACGAGCTGCCCATCACGGATTACCGCATGACGAGATTCTGGATCAGTCTGGAGCAGGGTGTCGAGCTTGTTATCAAGGCGCTGGAGGAGTCCAGGGGCGGAGAGACTTTTATTTCGAAGATTCCGTCCTTCAAGATCACGGATCTCGCGCAGGCCATGCTCCCCGGGTGCAGCATGCCGGAGGTGGGAATCCGGGAAGGTGAGAAGCTTCACGAGATTATGGTGACCAGGGAAGATTCCCTGCACACGTATGAGTATGAGAAGCACTATATCGTGTATCCGCATTATAACTGGTGGGGCGTGAAGGACATCATCCCCGGCGGCAAGCTGGTTGAGCCGGAGTTTGAGTACAGCTCCGGGACGAATACGGAGTGGCTCAGTGTGGCGGATCTGCAGGCCAAGCTGAAGACGGACCTGGATGAGCATTGATTGAAGGGTGCTCCGGGCGGCAGTATTTTCAGATCGATTTCAGAAAATTATATGATTACAGCAGAGGGAAAAAGCACATGAACAGTTCGAAACTGGCAGCGGAGGGCGGCACCCCGGTGAGGGAAAAGCCGATCTTCTACGGACATCAGTATATAGATGAGGCGGATATCGCGGCGGTGACCGAAGTCCTGAAAAGTGATTTCCTCACATGCGGGCCGAAGATTCCGGAACTTGAGGAAAAGCTTTGCGCCATAACGGGGGCGAAGCACGCGGTCGCCATCTCCAACGGCACGGCAGCCCTGCACTGCGCCTGTTATATGGCGGGAATCGGGCCCGGGGACGAAGTCATCACGACGCCCCTCACCTTCGCCGCGTCCGCCAACTGCGCGCTTTACTGCGGGGCGAGGCCCGTGTTCGCGGACGTCGATCCGGAGACCTACAATATCGCTCCTTCCGCGATCAGAAAATGTATCACGGATAAGACAAAAGCGGTCGTGGCAGTCGACTTTACCGGTCAGGCCGTGCAGCTGAAGGAGATCCGGGAGATCTGCGACGAGTTTGGACTTGTGCTGATTGAGGACGCGGCGCATTCCATCGGCACGAAATACGCGGGAAAGCCCGTCGGCAGCATCGCCGACATCACCACCTTCAGCTTTCACCCGGTGAAGACGGTTACCGCCGGAGAGGGCGGCGCCGTCATGACGGACAGAGATGATTTCTACAGGCGGGGCGTCCTCTTCAGAGCGCACGGCATCACCCGCGACCCGGAGCTGATGGAGTGGGAGAGCGAGGGACCCTGGTATTATCAGCAGGTTGATCTCGGTCTCAATTACAGGATGACGGATATACAGGCCGCACTTCTCATCAGTCAGCTGGACAAGCTGGAGATGTTTAAGGCCCGCCGGTCGGAGATCGTGAACATGTACAACGAGGCCTTTGCGGATGTGAAGGAGCTGATTGTACAGAAGGAGATCCCGGAATCCGACACGACCAGGCATCTGTATCTGATTCAGCTGCGGCCGGAGCTTCTGAAGGCCGGCAGGAGGGAGGTTTTTGATTACCTCGCCTGTGAGAACGTGAGATGCAATGTGCATTATATCCCGGTCTATCTCTTCCCGTATTACCGGAAGCTGGGGTATGAGAAGGGACTCTGCCCGGAGGCGGAGCGGATCTATGAGAACCTGATCACGCTGCCGCTCTATTACGGGATGACGGATGAGGACGTGAACGATGTGATCGCTGCGGTGAAAAAGGTGATATCCGCAGTCAGAAAAGAGGAGATATGATCTCAGGAAAGACGCTCGCGATTATCACGGCCCGGGGGGGAAGCAAACGGATCCCCGGCAAGAACATCAAGCCGTTCTGCGGCAGGCCCATTATTTCATACAGCATCACCGCGGCGCTTGAGTCCGGGCTCTTCGATGAAGTGATGGTATCCACCGACAGCGCGGAGATCCGGGATCTGGCCGTGTCATACGGAGCCTCCTGCCCGTTTATGAGAACGGAGGAAAACTCCGGCGATTTTGCCACTACGGCCGATGTCATAAAGGAAGTTCTCACGGAGTATGAGCGGCTGGGCAGAAAGTTTGACCGCTACTGCGTGATCTATCCCACCGCTCCCTTTATCACGGCGGAGCGGCTGCGGGAGGCATTCCGCATTCTGGAGGACGCGGGGGCGGATTTCCTGACGCCCGTGGCTGCATTTTCACAGCCCGTGTTCAGGGGATTTGTCATAGAGCCGGACGGGCAGCTGAAGAAAAAGTGGCCTGAGTATCAGAATGTGCGGACCCAGGATCTTCCTAAACTGTACTATGACTGCGGGGAGTTTTATATCGGCAGCGCCGAGAAGATTTTCACGGTTCCCTATGAAGAGCGGAATATGGTCGCCATGGTCCTGCCCGAGGAGGAGGTCCAGGATATCGATACTCCGTCCGACTGGCTGACCGCGGAGGAGAAGTACAGAAAATTATTCGGAAAGCGGGAGGAAAGCGGCATTGAAACTGGAACAGGCGATCAATAACCGCCGGGTATACATCATTGCGGAAATGTCCGCGAATCACGGCGGAAGTCTTGACAGAGCGCTCGAAATCGTCGACGCCGCGGCCCGCGCGGGAGCGGACTGTCTGAAGATACAGACCTATACGGCGGATACCATGACGCTTGACTGCGACAAGGAATATTTTCAGCTGACGTCGGGCCTGTGGAAGGGATATACCCGGTACCAACTGTATCAGGACGCGAATACGCCCTGGGAGTGGCACGGGGCCATCGCGGACCGCTGCAGGGAGAGGGGCATCGATTTTCTCTCCACTCCTTTTGACTTCACTTCAGCGGATTTTCTGCGCGGGATGGATGTGGAGGCCTATAAGATCGCGTCATTCGAGCTGACGGATCTGCCGCTCATCCGCCACGTCGCGGCATTCGGCCGTCCGATGATCGTCTCCTGCGGCATGGGCACAAAGGACGAGATCGGAGAGGCGGTTCACACAATCCGCGAGGTGAATGACAGCCTTCTGGTCCTGCTCAAATGTACCAGTGAGTATCCGGCGGTCTATGAGGATATGAACCTGTCCCTGATTCCCAGAATGTCGGAGGACTTCGGGACACCCGCCGGCCTCTCGGATCACTCCATGGGGTACGAGGTCGCCGTCGCGGCGGCTGCACTGGGTGCCTCGGTGATTGAAAAGCATTTCTGTCTGTCGCGGGAGTTTCATACCCCCGACTCCGCCTTCTCCATGGAGCCGGAGGAGTTTGCCGCCATGGTGAGGGCGGTCAGAAACGTCGAGGCGGCGAGGGGAACCGGCGAGTACACGCTGACACAGAGGGAGATGGATAAGCGGATCAACCGCCGGTCGCTGTTTATCGGGAAAGATATCAAAGCAGGCGAAAAGCTGACAGAGGAGAACATCGCGATCATCCGGCCGGCCCACGGGCTGCACCCCCGGTACTACGGGGAAGTGCTCGGAAAGACGGCGGTCAGGGATCTGGCGTTCGGCGATCCGCTGAGGGAAGGAGACTATGAGTAAACAGCACAGCGCGGTCATCCGGGATCTGACGACGCTCCCGGTTCCGCTTCAGATGGAAGTGCGTCACTGGAGAAACCAGGAGTTTGTCAGAAACAACATGGTTGACAATATGCCCATATCCGAGGAGCAGCATGCGGCGTTTCTTGAGAAGCTGAAAACCGATCAGGACCGTAAGGTCTTTGTGCTGTTTTTCGACGAAGAGCCCGCGGCCGTCATGACCATGAAGTTTGACCGGGAAAAGAGGGAGATCGAATCCGGCTCCTATCTGATCGCCGAGGACACGCAGGGCAGCGGACTTGGCGTCATTCTCGGGTACGCGAGGATGGAATATATTTTCAGGGCCATGCCGGACGGGGTTATGCGGACCTTCGTGCTGCAGCACAATCAGAAAAATGACAGCCTTCAGAGAAGCTTCGGGTGTGAATTCGTCCGGGAGATGACCGTTCAGAAGTCGGACGGAACATCGGAAAAGGCCAATGTTTACAGGATGACCCGGGAACAGTGGGAAGAGAGAAAAGGAAGAATCAGCCGCGCTGTCAGCAGACTGGTCCCCATTGAAAATATTACTTTAACGGGAGAGACATTATGACAAACGAGGAGAAGTATAAGAAGATTTTCGAGACGACCTTTGATGTGGACGGGTCCGCTCTGGGAGAGCAGTTCACATTCCAGGATACCGCCAACTGGGATTCCCTGGTTCATCTTGATCTGATCGCCTCTCTGGAGGATGAATTTGATGTCATGTTCGAGCCGGAGGATATCATGCACTTCGGATCCTACGAGAACGGAAAGCGGATCCTCCGCGGCTACGGCGTGGACATCTGAGCCGCGCGGATCGAAAGAGGATTTCAGGATGAACGGTGAGTCGCTGAAGGGAAAAATATGCCTTGTGACGGGCGCCTCGAGAGGGATCGGAGCGGCCGTCGCGGAAAAATTTCTTTCGGAAGGCGCCGTGCTGTATGCCACGGAGCGGAAAGAAGGGGATATCGAAAGGGGCTGGGCGGGCGCCCTTTCTGATGAAAGCCGGGCGCGCCTGCGCACTGTCCGCATGGACGTGACAGACGGACCGGCCGTCCGGGAGACGCTTCATCTCATCCGGAAAAATGAAAAGCGCCTGGACGTTCTGGTGAATAATGCCGGTGTGGAATACAATGAGGCGATCGGCATGATTCAAAAGGAGCACGTCGGGCACATGCTGAGCGTCAATGTGACCGGCCTGATCGATGTACTTCAAAATGCCGCGCGCATCATGATGAGAAACAAAAGCGGCAGTGTAATTAATATTGCTTCAGTTGTTGGAATTTACGGCAATCCCGGCCAGCTGGGCTATGCCGCGTCCAAGGGGGCGGTGATCGCCCTGACCCGGAGCGCGGCCAAGGAACTGGCGGGATTTCAGATCAGAGTCAACGCAGTGGCGCCCGGCATGACGGATACGGAGATGTTTAAAAAGGCGGATCCCGACGCGCTGAAGGACCGGATCTCAAGAATCGGCCTCGGAAGAATCGCGTCGCCGGAGGATGTCGCGAATGCCTGTCTGTTTCTGGCGTCGGACGCGTCATCTTATATATCCGGGCAGGTACTCGGCGTTGACGGCTGTTCTGTTATGTGAAAAGGAGAAGACAGGTGTTTCTGAATATTAATCAGCATCCGACAGATGCGGAGGCGGCGGTGGATGATTCCGGCCGCCGCATGACCTATGGGAAATTATGTGATATCTGCGAAGAAATCAGCCATGTGATCAGTTCCAGAGAACTGGTATTTATTCTCTGCCGGAACTGCCTGGGGGCATTTTCCGGATATATGGGGTTTGTTTCCGCAAAGGCAGTGCCGCTTCTTCTCAATGAAGCGATGGAAGAGGGCATGCTGCGCAGCATGATCGACCTCTATCATCCGTCCTATCTCTGGGTGCCTGAGAGGCGCGCCGGCGAGTTTGAGGGAGAAACGGTTTACAGCTGTTATGATTACGCGCTCATCCGGACGGGCAGAAAGGCGCCCGCTCTTCATGAGAACCTCTCCCTGCTGCTGACGACCTCCGGCTCGACCGGAAGTCCCAAGCTGGTCCGGCACAGCTATCGGAATCTGGAAGCCAGCGCGCGCAATATTGCTTCATTTTTCGGATTTACGTCCTCCGAAAGAGCCATGGCGGATCTTCCGATGCAGTATACCATGGGACTTTCCGTCCTGCACAGCCATATGATTGTCGGAGCCACGGTCCTTCTGACGGAATACAGTCTGCTGAGCTCCGATTTCTGGGAGTATCTGAAAAATGAGCGCGCCACAAACTTTACCGGCGTCCCGTTCAGCTATGAGTGCTTTAAGCGTCTGCGGTTCACCAGGATGGATCTTCCGGATCTCACCACTCTCGCACAGGGCGGCGGAAAGCTGACGGACGAGATGTTCCGTGAGCTGGCCGAATACGCGGACAGAACCGGCAAAAGATTCTTCGCCACCTTCGGCCAGACGGAGTGTACGGCGAGAATGGCCTACTGCCCGCCGGACAGGGCCCTCGAGAAGACGGGGACGATCGGCATCGCCATTCCGGAGGGAGAGCTCTTCCTGCTCGATGATGACGGCCGCGAGATCAGGGAGACCGTCGCGGAGGGCGAGATGGGCTACCGCGGTCCCAATGTGACGATGGGCTACGCGACGACGCCGGAGGAGCTGCTGCTCGGAGATGAGTGGCACGGAGAAACGCACACGGGCGACATGGCCAGGCGCGATGAGGACGGCTTTTACTATATTATCGGCAGGAAAACGCGCTTCCTCAAGCTGTACGGCTACAGGGTAAGCCTGGACCAGACGGAGCGGATGCTTGAGACCGCATTCGGAGTGGAGTGTGCGTGCACCGGGACGGACAAGCGGATGGAGATTTACGTCACTTCGGAAGAACACGCGGATGAGATTCCTTCGTATCTGGCGAAAGCCACGGGGATTCTGAAGGGCGCGTTCCATGTTTCCGTCATTGACAGCATTCCCAGAAATGAATCCGGGAAAATACGGTACAAAGACCTGAAATGAAGGATGGTTATGTAAAAATATCCCGGGACACTCCGGCGGACCTTCTGTTTATCTGCTTCTTTACCTATGAGCTGTACAGCAAGGTTGTCGCGAAGAGTTTCGCTGTTCTCGGCATAGGGGGAGGAAGAACCGCGCGTCTTCTGCTGCTTCTTCTCCTCCTGGCCTGTCTGTGCTCTTCTTCATCGGACAGGTGGCGGGACAGCGCGGCGCTTTACGCGGCCGTGGCGGCGGTTTTTATTCTGAGCGCCGTCTGGAATCCCGGGGTACTCTCCTGGTACGCCGACCGGAACTGGGGGCTGGCGGCCCGGGTCTTCCGGCTTGACAGGGGCATCTGCGCCTATCTGATTGTCAGACTGGTAAAGGACGGAGAACATCTGCGGAGAGATCTGAAGATCAGTGCCGTTTTGTGGACCCCCTACCTGCTCTATCTGACGGCGGGGAGAATCCTCCGGGGATATTGGAGACTTCCCTCCAATGACGGCGTCACCATGCAGATGCTGGCCTATAATATGAATTTCGGCTATCAGTGTGTATTTGCCGGCCTGATTTTTCTCTTGTTTGCCGGACCGCGTTTTAAAAAAGCGGAACAGGCAGCAGGGATCCTTCTTCTCCTCCTCGCCGTGATATACGGCTCGCGCGGCGTCCTGATTCTCATTCTCTGTTATGTCGGTCTTTGTGCATTCGATGAGTGCCGAAAGGGATTTACGGCTCATAACTGCATCAAATATACGGGGCTGACTGCGGTATTGCTGTTTGCCGCCGCCAATTACGGCAGCATTCTGCTCTTTCTTCAGAATCTGTTTGAGCGGGCGGGCATCTCATCGAGAAATCTGCTGCAGATCGCGTCCGGCAGTATCAGCGACACGAACGGCAGAAGCACGATCTGGAAAATCGCGGTCCGCATGATCCGCGCACGTTTTCCCTTCGGATACGGCGCGTACGGAGAGAGACCCGAGGTCGGAAAAGCCTACAGATGGGGGTACAGCCACAACATTGTCCTTGAGATGACTGTGGCGTTCGGGATTGCCGGCGTGATCCTCCTTCTTGTGCTCCTGTGGGTTTCGGCGGATATTCTGCTGCGCGAGAAGGATCTGGTTTTAAGAGATGTCTTCCGGCTGTTTTTCTGTTGCGGCATGAAGCTCATGATCTCCGACTCCTTCTGGTACAATCCCCATTTCTGGGCGGCACTGGCCGTCTGCTTCATCATCTATAAACAACGCGGGAGGAATGGCAGTGAAATTATGTATCAGAGCAGACGCCTCTCCGAAAATCGGAATGGGGCATGTGATGCGGTGTATGGCGATGGCGGAGGTCTTCTCTGACCGCGGCTGCGGCGTGATGTTCGTATCCAGAGACACATACGGGAGGGAAGAAGCCCGGAAGAGACATTTTGACTGGTTCTGCGAACCGAATGCGGATTTTTCAGAAGAAGGCGCCGGCTGCCTTCTTCGCCTTATGAAGCGGGAAGGGGCGGACGCGGTCCTGGTGGACAGCTATGAGGCGGGGGACGGTTATCTGACGGCGCTGCAGCAGAACACAAAGTGTTTTTTCATAGACGGGCTGTACAGATGCGGGGCCGAGATTTCCGGCCTCCTCAATTACAATGCCGCCGCGGATCCGGCGCTTTACAGGGAGCGGTTTTCCGGAAAAAAGACGGCACTGATGATCGGGCCGTCCTACGTCCCGCTGCGGAGAGATTTTCGCGAGGCGTGCGCGCGCGCGGCCGGCTCCGGGGAGGAGGGACCGCGGCTCCGGGTGATGATCACAACGGGCGCGTCTGACGGACTGCGGCTTGTACCGGTCTTCTGCGAGGCACTGAAGGCGGTCCGCTTTGAGAGACCGGTCGAGTACCATATCGTTCAGGGCGGGCTGTTTGAGGACGGAGATGAGATCGCCGCCGCGGTAAAGGGAAGAGATGAGTTTGTGATCCATAAAAATGTTGCCTCCATGAGCGGCCTTATGGCGGAGACGGATCTGGCGGTCACGGCTGCCGGGACGACGGTGTATGAGCTGCTCGCGATGAGGATTCCCTCTGTCGTCTTCGCGGTGAATGAAATACAGAGGACATTTAAGGCGCTGGAGCCGGCCATACTCTGGACGGGAGATATTTTTACGGAGGACAGAGGTATCAGCGCCGGGGGAGTGAGAAGGGTGACGGAAGCCCTGGAAATGCTGGTGCGGGATGCCGGTTTCAGAGAGGAAAAGAGAAGGCTGGCGGCCGGCATGCTGGATGCGGAGGGCGTGTACCGGATCGCGGACACGATCATGAATATCATCGGGGAGAAGGAACGGAAACAAGGCACCGGGGATGAGTAAGGGTACGGAGAGAAAAAATTTTGTCGCGGCAAAGGCCGGTATCTGGTATGTCGTCTGTAATTTCTTTAACAAGGGGGTTGCGTTTCTGACCACCCCGATTTTTACGCGTCTTCTTTCCAAGGCGGATATCGGGGAATTCAGCAACTACCTGGTCTGGCTGAATCTGATCACATTGATCGTCACGATGGATATGCACGTGACGATACCCAGGGCCAGATTTGACTACGAAGGGCATCTTGATGAGTACGCGTCGTCCATTGCTGTCCTCAGCGCGGTGACGACAGGAACCGCCTGGATTGTGATGGCGGTATTTTCAAAACAGGTGACCGGTTTCATGGGCATCTCTCCGGAGATGCTTCATGTCATGATGTTCACCATCCTTTTCTCGGGGGCGTTTCAGACGTATCAGATCCGTCAGAGGATCGAATATAAATATAAAACCTTCGCCGTTCTGAGCGCGGCGCTCAATGTCTTCTCCGTGCTGATGTCGGTGGTCCTTATTCTGGTCTTTTCCGATAAACTGCGGGGCAGGCTTCTGGGCTACACGCTTCCCCATGTGGTTCTTTATTTTCTGCTCTTTGCCGTACTTCTCAATAAGGGGAGATGCTTTAAGGGGAGCTACAGCCGGTACTGCCTCAGAATCTGCATCCCCTATATTCCGCACCTTCTGTCGCTGAATATTCTTTCCGCGTCGGACAGGACCATGATCAAGAATATCTGCGGACCCGAGGACGCCGCGCTGTATTCCATCGGATACAGCTGCGCGATGGTGGTCACTATTCTGGCCACCTCGCTGAATCAGGCCTGGTCCCCCTGGCTTTCGGAGCAGCTGCACGCCGGAAATTACAGAAATACCAGAAAATGGTCCGTTCCCTATACGCTGCTGTTTATCTCCATCGTTTTTATGATCGGACTTCTGGCTCCGGAGCTCGTGAGAATCATGGGCGGGAAGGGATATGCGGATTCCGTGAATGTCATACCGCCGGTCATGATCGGCTGCGTATTCCAGTTTATTTATACCCTTTACGTGAACATCGAGACCTATGAAAAAAAGACGGTGGGCATGGCGTTCGCGACCATGTGCGGCGCCGGATCGAATGTGATTCTGAATCTGATCTTTATTCCGAGATACGGGTATGTGGCGGCGGCGTTCACAACCGTGGCGGGATACGCGGTGCTGTTTGGAATTCATTTCTTCCTGGTGTGGCGCATGGGGATGGCGAAGGTGTACAGGACGAGGTATATCTTTCTTCTTCTCGCCTTCGCGCTCGGTCTGATTCCGCTCTATTATTATTTATATCGCCATTTCACGCAGAGAATCTTCCTGCTGGCCCTTCTCCTTGCCGCTGTTTCCGCGGCGGCATTTTATCACAGGGCGCTGCTCGGATCATATATAAAGCAGCTCATCAGAAAATGAAAGAGGCTGCGGCAGCCGACCGGAGACGGAAGATGAAACTCGATGACAGGGGCGCAGACGGATCGGGGGAGTCAGGGGAATGTCGAATTCCGGCAGGATCGTAAAATTTGACAATGTGCGGGGTTTTTTGATTGTACTGGTGGTACTTTGCCACTTTCTTGATTTTTACGCGGAGCACTCCCTTATCTTCAGGGGAGTGTATCTGTTTGCCTATGCCTTTCACATGCCCCTCTTTTTCTTTCTGGCGGGCTGGTTTCACAGGAATAAAAAAACGCGTGAGAAACTCTTTTACTATCTCTCGCTGTATCTTCTGCTTAAGGTCATGGCATATTGTCTGGACGTTCTTATGGGGAAAAACGCGTCTCTCTCCCTGTTCAGCGCGGCCAGTCTGCCCTGGTTCATGGCCGCCATGGCTGCCTTTACGGGGATCGCCGCGTTTTTGGAAAACGCGGACGGCAGAACCGTGCTGCTGATCTCTCTCACAGCCGGCTGCTTCAGCGGTTTCGACGGATCAATCGGCAATCAGTTCGTCCTTGCCAGGGTGTTTGTCTTTTTTCCCTTCTTCTGGGCGGGAAAGATGGCGGCAGATGGAGAGCGGACGTCGGATTTTATCCTGAACGGCACAGGGAAGTTCAGGACCGCGGGGGCTGCTGTTTTGTGCGCGTGGGGCGCGCTGTGTCTTTTGTGCACGGAAAAATTATACTTTCTCCGTCCCTATTTTAACGGACGGTTTCCCTATCCTTCTCCAGATCTGTCTGAGGCGGCGCTGCGGGCCGGCTGTTATGTTCTGTCTTTTATTTTATGCTTCGCCGTTCTGTCGCTGTTCGATGAGAGGAGAACGCCGCTGGCAGTGCCCGGCAGACAGTCCCTTTCCGTGTTTTTCTGGCATTATCCGCTGGCCATGCTCACCAATCATTTTCATCTGATGCACATCTGCCGGACTGTGCCCGGAAAACTACTGTATGTGATTCCGGTCCTGTTCATCCCGTTTCTTCTTTCATGCGCGCCGTTTACGCTGCCGCTGGAAAAACTCAGAAGAGGGTGTATGGGTACAGAACAGATACATCCATCGGAAAGGGAATAAAAATGCTGTCGGACAGTCATTCTGCGCTTGAAAAACGGCATTCCGTTCAGTAAAATAAAATTATCACTATTTTTTGTACACTTGAAAAAAGGAGATCAGATATGAAAGTTTATGAAATATCTGAGTGCGGCTGCTGTATTGACAGCGATACTGATCATGGGATCCGCGGCCGCAGTCAGTGCGGCGACCTTCAAACAGACGGGCGCGGGACAGAAGACCATCACCGTGAGCTGGGGAGAGGATCTCGGATATGATTACTATTATCTGAACTATTACAATGCCTCCACCGGAAACAGCAGCTATAGATATCTTCCCAAGGGAAGCACCTCCGGAACAATTACGGGACTGAAAAAGGGAACTCGGTATAAAGTCAGTCTTGAAGGCTGGTATAACGGTTCCAGTTCAAGCACAAGCTATATTTCCTGCGCGACAGTTCCCGGATCGCTGACGACGGTCAAGCCGACCGGCTGGGGAAACGGCACAAAGGGATATTTTAAAATGTCCTCCAACCCCTATAACGCCATGGATCATATGCAGTGGCAGATGTATACACTCGGAGGCGTGAAAAAATCATACTCCACCACGACGAAGGACGGCTTCACCTCTGATGTCGCGACAAATCAGTGTTATAAGCTGAGGGTGAGAGGCGGCGTCACGGTCAACGGCAAGGTGGTTTACGGTCCCTGGTATACGAAAATTGTGGTGCCGCAGCCGAAGCTGAATCAGCCGTCGCTGGTGAGCGGGAATCGCATCAGAGTCAGCTGGAGAAAGGTTTCCGGGGCGACATCCTATGTGATTTATGGTTCCACGAGCGCGAACAGCGGCTATAAAAAGATCGCGACGGTCGGCAGCGGGGCGAGCTCCTATGTCGTTTCGAAGATCTACGGAAAAAGCCTTGTGAAGTACAAGACCTATTATACAAAGGTCATGGCCAAGCGCGGTAAATCCCTGAACAGTACAACCGGTAATCACTATTCAAGCTGGATCTATACAGTTTATTCGTGATCGTGTTGAGCGACAAAAAAACAGATCTGCGCGCGGCGCAGATCTGTTTTTTTGTCAGGCTCTGTCTGTCAGGTTTTATCCGATCGAGATGGTTCCGATGAGATCCTTTCCGTAGGCCCCGGCGATATTGGCGAGCTCCTTCAGGCGGGGCAGGCAGGAGACGCAGGTCTCACCGACGATGATCATGGCGTCGCAGTCCCTGATCTTTTCGAGGGAGGCCGGCCCGGAAGCAAGATCCGGGAGCGCGACATAGTTTGTGGACTTCTCCGTCCCGTCGGCCGCCGCGTTCAGTTTTTCGGCAAAGGCCTCAAGAAGCGGGGCCTTCAGGTCGCCGGCGATGCCGATCGTTCCGCCGTCCTTTATATTCCGGATGGTCTCGGCGGCGATCTTACAGGCGACATCCGCGTTGGAGGAGCTGTAGCTGCCGGCTCCGATCCGCGCCAGAAGTCCCGCGATTCCGGGCGAATGCAGATGGCGGTCGGGAAGACCGGCGATCAGCGGAACGCCCAGGCCGTCGAGCTCGTCGCCGGCCAGCACGGTATCTTTCATGATGAGAAGCAGTCCTCTCAGATAGGCGGAGAGGAAGAGGCCGATCACAAAGCCCAGCGCCGTGAAGAGGCTCACACTGGGAACGGAGGGGAGTGTGACCTCCTCCTCTGCGGCAGCGGCCGGGGTGGAGTTTTTGAGAATTCCCGCCTTCTGGTTCAGCAGGGTATTGTACTCCGATACGCGTGTGCTGAAGGTACCGGCTCTCCCGTTGTCCATTCCGAAATAGGGGTTATAGCGGGAGACCGTCACGGTATGCTTTCCGTAAAGCCGCTCGATCTCCGGCTTCATCTTCTCGAACTCCGCAAGCATATGATCCAGAAGCTTCTCCGAGGTCTCCAGATCGGAGGACGCGGCGGTGAACATGGAGGTGATGTAGAAGGAGCTGTCCGGCTCGCTGTAGGAACAGAGCTCCCTTAAATAGCGGGGTTCTATGCCCAGCTCATCGGGAAGCGCTCCCCAGTCGAGCCCGTGGATCAGGCGGTTGCGGTAGGCGTTCATGATCGTCACCGCGTGCTGGGCGGCAGCGGATGTGTTCTGATAACCGCTGCTCTCACCCGCCTCGTCGGCTGCGTCGTCCGAGGGCGCGGTTTCCGGAACGAGAACCGGTGTCTCCACCACGTCGGTTTCTCCGCCTGTCTCTCCGCCCTCCGTCTCCTGGCCGGCAGGGCTTTCTGTCCCGGATGTTTCCGCTTCTTCTTTTTGCGGAAACAGCTCGGCGTCAAGATCTTCAGTGGAGATGGAAACCGTGGCCCGCGCGAAGGCGACGTTGGTCATGTCCAGATTCATGGCCGCCGAATTCTCGAGGTAGGACTCGCGGACGTCAAGCATCCGGTCGATCTGGGCGAGGAGCGCGGGACTTGCGGTTGACGCGACAGCGGACTGCTGCGCCTCGGTGATCTCCTGGATCTCCTTTCTGGCCTTTTTCGCGGCTCTTTGGGCGTACGCCCGGCCCAGCACCGCGCACAGGATTCCGCATAGGAGCAGAACCGGCCAGTGGCGGAGGATTCCCTTCATCAGTCCCGGGAGGTTGACGGTCTTTTTCTGATTATTCATCTGCTGAAACCTCGTTATCGCTGTGCTTTATGCAATAAATACGCCGGAAAGCGCTGATCGTTCCGGCAGTGGGCGTGGTACAGTAATTAAGTCATTATAGCAGTTCTGCGGGGGGATGGCAAATAAAAGAGGCGCGCGGACTCACATAAGGAATCCGCGCGCCTCATGAAATCTGTGATCTGCAAAGGGGCATCCCGGGCGGAATACCGCGGTCAGTGCGTGTCCTGGTAGGCCTTGATCTTCGGGAAGGCCTCTCCCGCGAGGCCGTAATAGCAGGACTGCCAGACGTCGAAGACCTCGTTGTACTGCTCGATCGCGGCCGGATCGGGCTCATAGGTGTCCTTAACGTGCACCATGTGATCCGCCGCCTCGCGGAGATCGCCGAAGATACCGGCTCCGACGGCCCCGATCATGGCGGCGCCGAGAGCTGTCGCCTCCGGGGCCTTGACGGTCTCGACCGTGCAGCCGTAGATATTGGCCTGGATCTCGTTCCACAGCTTTGAGTGGGCGGCGCCTCCGTTGATGCGCAGCCGGTCGAACTTCTTAAAGCCCGCAGCCTTAAGGGCGTCCAGCATCTCCCGCATCTCGAAGCAGATGCCCTCCATGGCGGCGCGCAGCATCTCCGCCTTGGTCGTTCCGAGCGTCATGCCGATGAGCGCGCCGCGGGCGTTTTCGTCATAGTGCGGGCAGGCGGCTCCGGCCAGCCAGGGAAGGAACATCGTTCCCCTCGATCCGAGCGGGGCCCTGCCGGCTGTGGCCGACATGATATCATAGACGTCCATGCCGGAGATCTCGGCTGTGGTCATCTCAAACTGGGCGATGGAGTTCCTCAGCCAGCGGAAGGAGGAGGCGGCGGCGGAGGCGTGTCCCTCCATGGTGTAGCCGCCCGCCGGGTGGCCGAGCACGTGGCACTTGCCGTTCGGATCCCTGACCGGCTCGTTGGAGTAGCCGATGCAGAGGCCCGCGGTTCCGAGGCACACGGAGCCGAGTCCCGGCGTCCCGGAGTTGCCGACGCCCGCGGCGCCGCACTGCTGGTCGCCCGATCCGATATAAAGGGGCGTCCCCTTCTTAAGGCCGGTTTTGGCCGCGACCTCCGCGGTGACGGAGCCGATATAGGTTCCCGGCTTTCCGCTCACGGGGTATTTGTCAATGTCCATTCCGAAGACATCGCACAGCTCGGGATCAAAGCGGAAGGTGTCGCCGTCCGTGACCAGCCACCAGTTGTTGTCGCTTTCCTCCTCGATCCACTCATCCGCGCCGAAGGCGTGGGCGAGCATGGCGTGGGGCGTGATCATCTTCCAGGTCTTTTCGTAGATCTCGGGCATTTTTTCCTTGAGCCAGAAGGCCCTCGTGCCGCACTGGACGGCGCCGAGAGGATGGCCGCAGCGGTTGTAGAGATCCATCTCCGTCATGCCGTGCGCCGCCAGACGCTCCCTGGCCCAGCCGAAGATCTCCGCGCCGCGCAGGTCCTGCCAGATCAGCATGTTGGTGAGGAACTGTCCGTTCCGGTCGATGGGCACCATGGTGGTTCTCTGATTGGTGAAGCTCATGGAGCTGATCTCGGCCGGATCGATGTTTCCCTTGGCGATGGCGCCGCGGACGGCCTTGTAGGCGAGCTCGATGACGTCGTAGGCACTCTGCTCGACCCAGCCGGGCTTCGGGTAGAAGGTGGGCGTCTCATGGTAATCGGCGGAAACCTGATTCCCCGTGAGATCAAAGACGGCACAGCGGACTCCCATGGTTCCCGCGTCGATACTGGCAACATATTTTCCCATGCTTATTCTCCTTTCCTGCGTTCCATCAGCGTCAGATATGCTTCAAAGAGATCCAGATCCCCTTTGGTTGTGATTTTGATCCGGTTCGCCTCGTTGTCCGGGTAGAACCAGGTCCTTTTGCCGGATTCGAAGAGGAGGCTGGGCAGATAGTCCTTCACGGTCGCGCCCCGCCCGGTCTTAAGCGCGTCTTCATAGAGGTCAAGGACGTCGCCGAATTTCATGATCCAGGGCATGTTGAGCTGGCCGTAATCCTCCTTGTAGGCGTTCTCGTCCGACCACTCGTCCGTGGTCTTTCTGCACATGCAGAAGAGGCAGGGCTGGAGCGCGAAGGCGTTGCCCTTCTCTTTGCATACGCGGATTCCCTCCGCCAGGTTTTCGCGGGTGACGAGGGGGCTTACGCTCATGTGGACAAGGATGACGTCCTCCGCGGACAGCCGGTCCTTCAGGGCGAAGATGCCGTTCCGGATCGAATCCTGGCAGGTCGGTCCGCTCTCGTTGATCCATTTCAGCTTGGAAATGTGATACTCCGCGCCGACGGACCGGACATAGTCCATCCACTTCGGGGCGCAGACGACCTCGATGGCGTCAATGTCGGGGGAGGTCTCGAAGACCTCGAGGGTGTAGGCGATAATCGGCTTCCCCCGGACCTTCAGGTACTGCTTCGGGATATCCGCCCCCATTCTGGTTCCTGACCCTCCGGCCAGTATTAATCCGATATTCATGCTGTGTCTCTCCTGATTGTTCTGTATATTATAATTCGAGCTGTTTCAGGGCCTTAAAGTAATACGCGTCTTCCTGGCGGATGATCTTCAGATTGGAGACGTCACTTTCGCAGAAGCGGAGCGGGATGCCCAGTCTGTGCATCATCACGGCGCAGCAGAAGCCCTCGTCGGGGAAGCGCGCCTTCTGGTCACGGAGGGCCTGAAGCAGCAGACCGGCCCGGTAGATTTCCGGGGACTCCATGCTGAACAGCCGGTTTCTGTCGATGTACTCCAGTGCGCGCCCGTCTCTCAGAAACGAGACGTAATCGTTCATGGAGTGTGCGAAAATGGAACTTCCGTACTGGTCGAAGGAGGCGATGAGCTGTGAAATCATTCCGTGGCTGATCATGGGCCTTGTGGCCTCCTGGAGGATGATCCGGTCATCCGGTTTCAGCCTTTTTTCCATGGCGTGAAGCCCCAGGTGGATGGAGGAAAGAATCGTATCCCCGCCCGTGATGATCTCCCTTACCTTGCGGAGGCGGTACTGCCTGATATAGGAGCGCAGAATGTTCTCCCAGCCGTAGGTGCACACGATATCGATCTCGCCGATCAGAGGGTGGCGCTCGTAGGCCTCCAGCACATAGACGATGACGGGCTTGTGGTCGACCATGAGAAACTGATTCGGCGTATTCATCCGGTTCCTGGTCGATTTTCCGCCGGCCTGAATCAGGGCGAAGGTGCTTCTGCCCGACCCGGCGCTCTCATTATATAAGGAAGAAACCCGGCCGTCCTCCTCCTCGTCCGGTCCGGAGAGCAGGGCCTCCGCCGTCGTGTCGAGGGCAGAAGCGAGGGCCGCAAGTCTCGCGCCCGACACATCGGCGCTTCCCGACTCCAGCTTTGAAATGGAAGATCTGGAATGATATCCTGCCCTGGCCGCGAGCTCGTCCTGGGAAAGGCCCATCTCAAGCCGCCGCCGGCGCAAATTGTCTTTCAGCATAAAAGCATCCTCCGCGCACATACTAGCACAGCGGCACCGTGAATTCTACAAAATGCCGCAGATTCAACATAATGCCGCGGATCCGTTCCTTTTATTCAACATACCTGAAGGAGGAGGGCCCTGTCAACCTGTCGGTTGACAAATAACAGGCTGAATGCTACACTTCACAAAGTATATCTGAAGATGCGGGCCTTTTGCGGCGGGAACGGAACATGGGCGGATCATCTGACCAGGAACTGAATCATTTTTTACTCAGGATTATTAAATTGCTCGACGCGGTACTCATGACTGTACCGTTTATTTTTGTATGGTACAATTTTTTCGCCAAGACCATTGAGGTCCGGTATTACACGAGAGGGCACTACGCGGTGATCCTCCTGTTTTTTCTGATCTACAATGTCGTGGGCAGGACCTATGACGCCTTCGTCGTGTCGTACAATCAGCTGTGGGAGATGGTGTACAGCCAGATGCTGGCGGCGCTGATCACGGATTTCCTGATGTTCATCGTGACCTGGCTGCTGAACCGCTACCTGCCCCGGATCGGGCTCTTCCTTCTGATTCTGGCCGCTCAGCTGGTCATCGCATTCGTCTGGTCCTTTCTCGCCAGCCGCTGGTATTTTCACGCGTTTCCTCCCAGAAAGACCGTCGTCGTCTGGGATATGAGAGAGGGCGTGCAGGATCTCATCCGCGATTACGGACTCGGGAAGAAGTTCAAGGTGGTCCGGACCATGCCGGTGAAGGAGTGCCTCGCCGACATCGACAGCCTTTCCGGCGCCGAGGCGGTGTTCCTCTCCGGGGTGCACAGCCATGACCGGAATGTTATTATCAAGTACTGCGTGATGAATGCCATCACGGCCTTTGTGATTCCGAGAATCGGCGACGTTCTGATGAGCGGCGCGCGCCGCATGCATATGTTCCACCTGCCCATGCTGAAGCTGCAGCGCTATGACCCGGGCCCGGAATACCTCTTTGTCAAGCGGTTCATGGATATCGCGCTGTCCCTCATCGCGATTCTTCTGCTGTCCCCGGTGATGATCGTAACCGCCATCTGCATCAAGGCAACGGATCACGGGCCCGTGTTCTACAAGCAGAGCAGGATGACCAAGGACGGGCGTGATTTTGATGTCCTGAAGTTCCGCAGCATGCGGGTTGATGCCGAGAAGGACGGGGTGGCCCGGCTTTCCACGGGAGACCATGACGACCGGATTACGCCCGTCGGGCATGTGATCCGCAAGGTGAGAATCGACGAGCTGCCCCAGCTCTTCAATATCCTGAAGGGGGATATGACGATCGTGGGCCCGAGACCCGAGCGGCGCGAGATCGCGGAGGAGTACGAGAAGGAGCTGCCGGAGTTCCGGCTTCGCCTGCAGGCCAAGGCGGGGCTTACGGGGTATGCCCAGGTGTACGGAAAGTACAACACGACTCCGTACGACAAGCTGCAGATGGATCTGATGTATATATCCAACCCGTCCTTTGTGCAGGATATCAGCATCATTCTGGCGACGATCAAGATCCTGTTCCTTCCCGAGAGCACGGAGGGGATAGAGGAGGGGCAGACGACTGCCCAGAAGAAGTAGAGAGAGGCGTATGAGAGACAGACTGGCTTATATTCTGAAACACAACCGGATCCTGCAGCGCTGTTATGTCCTCGTGATGGGCGCCGTGTTCCGTCTCTGGGGGCGGCTGATCCGGACGGATGACCACATGATCCTTTTCGTCTCCTATATGGGGAAGGGCTTTAATGACAGCCCCAGGGTTCTGTATGAGTATATAAAGGCGCATCCGGAGTACGCGAATTACAGGTGCGTGTGGGCGTTCGAGAATCCGGGGGATTATCCGGAGCTCGATACGGTGAAGATCGACACGCCGGTCTATTTCAAAACCGCGCTTGCCGCGAAATACTGGATCACGAATACCAATATAGAGCGGGGCCTCAGATTTAAAAAGAAAGACCAGAGATATCTGAATACCTGGCACGGTGTGGCCTTTAAGCACATCGGAAACGACTGCCCGGGGCGGAAGGATTTCAGCTTCAGCAATGTCGACTATTTCTGCGTGAACGGCGACTACGACGAGAAGATCTGCAGGCGGGCTCTCCGGACCCGGCCGGAGAGCTATCTGAGATGCGGGCTTCCCAGAAATGAGGAGCTGTGGCACGTATCTCCCGAAAGACAGGCGGCGCTTCGGGAAGCGCTTGACATTCCGGCGGGAAAAAAGGTGATTCTCTACGCCCCGACCTGGCGGGATTCGACGGACGGGGGCAGGACCTACGCCATCAAGCCGCCGATTCATTTTGACGAGTGGAGGCGGAGGCTGGGGGACGAATACGTCGTCCTTTTCCGCGCGCATCATCAGACGACCGAGGTGCTGGGCATTCAGTACGATGATTTTGTGAGGAATATGTCGGATTATCCGGCGGTCAACGATCTCATGATCGCTTCGGATCTTCTGATCACGGACTACAGCACCATCGCCTTTGATTACTCCGTGCTGTGCAGACCGATCCTGATCTACGCCTATGATTACGATACATATCTGAAGGACAGGGGGACTTACTTCGACATGAAGAAACGGTATCCCAATGCCCCCTGCCTGACCGAGGAGGAGCTGCTTGGGCGGATCGTCACGCTGGATGAGACCGCTGAGCGTGAGAATACCAGAAAATTCAGAGATACATTTATCCAGTACGGGGAAAATGCGGCCGAGACCTGTGTCCGGGCGCTGCTTCCGGCTGAAAGCTGAAAGGGAAAAGACTTTTGACCGTTCATATTCTTGTCTTAATCTATTTCTGCATCAGCGGCTTTTTTGTCTTTTTCAACAAAGAGCCGACAAGCAGCGGAACGCGCTTTATATGAAGCTGACGTTCCCGG
>CAYLHR010000001.1:31288-60528 GCA_964383335.1 uncultured Lachnospiraceae bacterium | reverse complement strand
TATGTGAATGAGAGATGGCTCGGCGGCATGCTGACCACTTCCGCACGATCCAGAGCAGAATCAAGAGAATGAAGGATATCGAGGAGATGGCCGAGAACGGCACATTTGAGATCCTTCCCAAGAAGGAAGTCCTTCAGCTGAAGAAGGAGCATGAGAAGCTCGAGAAGAATCTGGGCGGCATCCGCGACATGAAGAAGCTGCCGGACGCGATCTTCGTGGTCGACCCGAAGAAGGAGCGCATCTGCATCCAGGAGGCGCACAACCTCAATATTCCGATCATCGGAATCTGCGACACGAACTGCGACCCCGAGGAGCTGACCTATGTGATCCCGGGCAATGACGACGCGATCCGCGCCGTAAAGCTCATCGTCTCCAAGATGGCGGACGCCGTCGTCGAGGCGAACCAGGGCGAGATGGAGGCGGACGCCTCCGAGATCCCGGCCGAGGGCTATGTTGCCTATACGGATGAGGAAGCCTGAGATCAGAACACGGATAACGAGTAGGGACAGGTAAGGAGGAATATAAGCAATGGCTGTTACAGCTGCTATGGTAAAGGAGCTCCGTGAGCAGAGCGGAGCCGGCATGATGGACTGCAAGAAGGCGCTGACCGAGACGGGCGGCGACATGGAGAAGGCGATGGAGTATCTCCGCGAGAACGGCGTCGTGAAGGCCACGAAGAAGGCTGACCGCATCGCGGCCGAGGGCCTCTGCGAGGGTCTTGTCTCGGCTGACGGCACGGAAGCTGCCGTTGTCGAGGTCAATTCCGAGACCGACTTCGTCGCGAAGAACGATCTCTTCAAGGGCTTTGTCCACGAGGTCGCCGAGCAGGCGATGGCGACGGACGCGGCGGATCTCGACGCGTTTCTTGCCGAGGCCTGGAAGGCCGACCCGTCCAAGACCGTTCAGGACGCGCTGGTCGCCGAAATCGCCGTGATCAGTGAGAACCTCAAGATCCGCCGCTTCGCCAAGATGAAGGAGGAGAACGGATTCATCACTTCCTACACACATGCGGGCGGAAAGATTGTCGTTCTCGTCGACGTCGAGACGGATGTGAAGAATGACGCTGTCGTCGAGATGGCGAAGAACGTGGCCATGCAGGCTGCGGCCATGAGACCGAAGTACAACAGCCGCGACGAGGTGGACCAGGAGTATCTCGAGAAGGAGAAGGAGATCCTTCTCGCCGCCGCGAAGAACGAGAAGCCGAATGCGAACGACAAGATCTGGAACGGCATGGTCATGGGCCGCATCAACAAGGAGCTGGCAGAGATCTGCCTCCAGGACCAGGTTTACGTCAAGGCAGAGGACGGCAAGCAGACCGTCGGAAAGTACATCGCGCAGGTCGCCAGGGAGAACGGCGCGAAGATCAATGTGAAGGGCTTCATCCGCTTTGAGACCGGTGAGGGAATCGAGAAGAAGCAGGAGAACTTCGCTGAGGAAGTTGCTGCCCAGAGAAAAGCCTGATCGCTGATATAAAGTTGAATGATATGAAGATCCGGAGCCGCGGTGCGGCTCCGGATTTGCTTTTTCGGGAATTTCCTGTACAATGGAAACGGACTTGTTTATAAAAGTTGATTATAAGTACTGCGGCATCAGGGGGCGGACGGGCATGATTCAGGCTGTGATCGTGGAAGATGAGCCGGCGTGTATCGCGCGGATAAGGAGTTATCTGGAGCGGTACGGAAGAGAGGAAGGCATCGATTTCTTTGTGACGGAGTTCCGCGACGGGGATGATTTCGTGGAGCATTACAGGACCGGATGCGATCTTCTGTTTATAGATATAGAGCTTCCTCTCCTCGACGGCATGTCGGCGGCGGAGGAGATCCGCGCGCGCGACCGGGATGTCAAGATCATTTTTGTGACGAATAATCCGAACTACGCGATCAGGGGATATAAGGTCGAAGCACTGGACTATCTGCTGAAACCGGTCAGCTACCCCATGTTCCGGCAGGGGATCGGAAGAGCGCTCCGGTACAGGAAACGGGAGGAGAAGCGCTGTCTGAACGTGCGGATCAGAAACGGCGTCGCGCGGATTGACATCTCGAAAATCCGCTATATTGACGTGCTGGATCACTATCTCTGCTATCACACGGTGGACGGGGACATCACGTCGAAGGCCTCCATCCGGGACGCCGCCGAGGAGCTGAGGGGCGAGTCGTTTTTTCAGTGCAACAAGGCCTATCTCGTCAATCTGGCCTATGTGGACGGGATGAAGGGCAATGACCTGTATATCGGGGACGAGCTGATTCCGGTCAGCCGGTCAAGAAAAAAAGAGTTTCTGGAAGCGCTGAATCGGTATATGAGTGAGAAGGGCATATGAGCGCGCAGCAGGTTGACCTGTTAAATACGCCTGGTATATATTACGCCGCTGCTTACTGGATCAGCAGCATGATCTTTCTGTGTGTGAGGAAGGACCGGAAGACGGGACGGTCCGTTATCATCAGACAGATCGGTGTGCTGCTGTTTCTGTGCGTGTTCATGCTGGCGGGATATAAGCGGATCCCGATGCTTCTGTTTCCGCTCAGTGTGCTTCTGGAATTCTATATGATCGCTCTCAATCTCAGGCTGGGTTCCGACATGCCGGAGCTTGAACTGTGGTACACTGCCGCCAGAGCTTTCATCGTGGGTGAACTGGCCGCGGCGTTTCACTGGCAGCTTTTTTATTATGCGCTCACGTCTCTCGGCATGCCCCTTCGTCTGTGGGTGAACTTTCTTTTTCAGGTTCCGACCTGGCTTCTCGTTTTCGGACTCACCTGGTTTCTGGAGCACAGAGCCGCGGAGCGCGGGCTGCGGCCGGATCTGACGCCGCGCCTTGTGCTGATGCTTATCTTTATCATCGCCGTAACCTATATCATCAGCAATATCAGCTATGTTCTGCAGGGAACGCCCTTTACGGCTGCCGGATCACAGGAGCTGTTTATCGTGCGGACACTCGCGGATCTCGCGGGCTGCGGAACCGGCTATGTGTTTCATCTTGCGGTGTGCGAGATGGGCGCCCGCATGGAGGCTGAGAAAATGCGGCAGATTCTCGAGATGCAGTACGAGAATTACCGCATCTCGAGGGACAGCATGGATCTGGTCAACCGGAAATATCACGATCTGAAGCATCAGATCGCTTTTTTGAAAAGCGGAATTACGGAGGATGAGCGCCTCAGCTACCTGGAACAGATGGAAGAGGAGGTCCGCTTCTTTGAGACGCAGAACAGGACGGGCAATGACGTGCTGGACGCGATTCTCTCTTCAAAGACGCTTCGCTGTCAGGAGAAGGGAATCGAGCTTCACACGGTCGCGGACGGGAGCGCGCTCTCCTTCATGAACAAGATGGATATCAGCGCTCTTTTCGGCAACATTCTGGATAACGCGATCGAGGCGGCCGAAGGGCTGCCCGTGGGAGAGCGGCTGATCCGTCTCACGGTGACGCGGCAGCAGGGCTTTCTCCGGATTACGGAGGAGAACCGTCTGGCGGAACATCTTGTGCTGCGGGACGGTCTTCCCGTCACAACAAAGCGGGAGGAAGAGGGATATCACGGTTTCGGGATCCGGAGCATCCGGGCTGTGGCTGAATCGTACGGGGGAATGGCTGCGGTCAGAACGGATCATCATACGTTTTCGCTCCGGATTCTGATCCCGATTCCATAAGAAGAGGAGCTCAGTCATGAGAATTGCGATTGTCGAGGATGAAGCGGAATATGCCGGGCTTCTGGCCGGCTATTTCAGTCAGTACGGGAAGGAGCGGAATATTTCCTGTGAGACGGTCTGTTTTGCGGACGGAGAGGATATCACGGATCAATACCGGCCGGAATTTGACCTGATTCTTCTTGATATCCGCATGCGCTTTATGAACGGGATCGACACAGCGCGGCGCATCAGGGAGATGGACAGCCGTGTGGCGCTCATTTTCATCACAAATGAGGCCGGCTTTGCCATAAGAGGATACGAGGTGGGGGCGCTGGACTATGTGATGAAGCCCGTGAGCTATGAGACTTTTTCATCGAAAATTGACCGCGCAAGGCTGCATATCCGTGAAGACCGGGAAATCTATGTGTCAGTTCGGGAGGAGGGCGGAACACGGCGGATCCGGGTGGATGACATCCTGTATATTGAAAGCAGAGGCCACAGCCTGATCATTCGCACGAACACGGGGCAGTTCATGGCTCACTCAAAAATGAACGAGCTCGAGGCGGCGCTCTCTTCCTCCGGTTTTTTTCGCTGCAACAAGGGATTTCTTGTCAATATGCACGAGGTGCAGCGGCTGGTCGGAACGGATTGCTGCATCGCGGGCGAGAGAATTCCGGTGAGCAGAAGAAAAAGGGCGGAGTTTATTGATTTCCTGACAAATCTTCCCTGACAGGGGCAGCGGAGCTGTCAGGCCCGAAGTGCCGGTTCTCGTCAAGTCATCTCAGGCAGCGCAGCACACATCTTTGGGGGAAATATGCGGGATCTGTATTCTGTCAGCGCACCGGGCTATTTTATTACATTTTCATATCAGCTTTTCGGCTGCATGTACGTGTGGATGAACAGACGGAGATTTTCTCCCTTGAAGACGCTGCTTTTGCAGGGCGCCGGCACACTGCTTATTACGGGATGTGCATTTTTGATAGAGTCCCCGGACCGGCGCTTTTATGTGCCCAGACTGCTGATGATCCTTGCTCTGACATTCGGCCTTATGTATATCTGCATGAAGGTATCTTTCAGAAAATGTCTGTACTTCCTGCCCTTTGCGTTTACTCTTGCAGAGTTCACGACTGCGCTGGAGTGGCAGATGTATTATTACGGAACGGCGGTGAAGCATGTTCCGGATGTGCTTCTTATCCGCGGGCCATTTTTCGTCTGCGTCTACGGGGGTGTGCTGCTGGCGTCATTTTTTTCAAACCGTCCGTTCCGCGGCTACAATGAGGAAACGGAGCCGGGTACAAGGGATATTCTGCAGGTTTTCGTGCTCGCCGTACTCATTTTCCTTGTCAGCAATATCAGCAATATCAGGCCGGATACTGTTTTCTCCTCCGGTGATCCGATGCAGATATTCAGACTGAGGACGCTGACCGATCTGGCGGGCGTGATTTCGATGTATTTTGTGCACAGTGCGAGGAAGGGGGCGGCGGACCGGATGCGGGCGGATCTGCTGGAGGAGACAATGCTCAGAATGAAGGAGAACTACCGGATTTCCCGCGAATCAATGGAGCTTGTTTCCGAGAAATATCATGACCTGAAGCATCAGATTGCATGGCTGAAATCCGGGGCATCCGGGGAGGAGCGCAGAAGCGGGCTTGAGAAGCTGGAGCGGGAAATTGCGGACTTCGAAGCCCAGGCGGATACGGGGGATGAAATTCTTGATACCATTGTCATGACCAAGCGGATCGCCTGGAAAAAAGAGGGTGTTCATATCGTCTGTATCGCGGACGGGAGGCTGCTCTCTTTTATGGACAGCATGGACCGGGCCGCGGTATTCGGCAACCTGCTGGATAACGCGGTGGAGGCCGTTATGAGACTGCAGCGGGAGGAGAGGCTGATTAATCTGAGTGTCGGAGAAAAGGCGGATTTCTTTCTGATCAGCTGCGAGAACCGGAGTGCGGGGCGGGCTTCTTTTTCGAACGGGCTTCCCCTGACGGATAAGGCGGACCGGCGCATGCACGGATACGGGACGCGGAGTATCCGGAGTATTGCGGAAAAGTACGGGGGAGCGGCGGTATTCCGCGAGAAGAACGGGTGGTTTATCGCCCGGGTCATGATCCCCCGGCAGTCTTAAATCATATGCGGTTCCGGCGGATCAGCACCGGAATATGCGCCGTTTACGAATGAAAACGACCGTTTGTGAAGACGGCCGTTTTTTTGTTGTAAGTATGGTATATCTTTTCATATAACACTGCGTGGTTTTGTCTTTTTGGGAAGGGAGGATGCATATGTCAAAAAAAGGACTCTGGCGGGGCCTCGCGACATTTATGGCGTCTGTTACGGCGCTCTCGATGGCGGCGCAGGTCACGACAGACAACTGGGCAGCCCGCATCAACAGCATGCTGAACACAAACAACTATGAGACCGTGAAAGATCCGAATGAGCCCTCGAGCATGGGGGACCACTTCGTTTCGGAGTTCTCCAGTCTCGCCGATATGCTGGAAGAGCAGAGAAAGGTCTCCGTGCAGATCGGCGCGGAGGGAGCGGTTCTGCTCAAAAACAGGGAGAAGGCGCTCCCGATGAATCCGGCTTCCGAGAAGGTGACCATGTGGGGGCTTCACACCTATATGCCTATCCTGGGCGGTATGATGGGCTCCACCGCGGCGGCGAATTTCGATGCCGGCCAGCCTCAGTACGGGATTGTGCAGGCCATGCAGGAGAGCGGCTTTGAGGTCAATCAGAGTTTCGTGGATCTCTACGCGTCGGAGACCTGTGATCCCTACCGCATGATGACGAGCTTTTTCGGGAATCCCGTTCCGGGGCACGCATTTGAGACCCTGTTTACGACGGCGTGGGAGAATTTTAAGAGCTACAACATCGGAGAAGCGCCGGCCTCGGTCTATTCCGATGAGATTCTGGCGTCCGCGGACGGGACGGCAGCAGTTGTCCTCATTACCCGGGACAGCTCGGAGGCGGCGGATTACTATCCGACGATGACGAGCGCGCTGGACAGCGACAGCATCGAGCGTCCCCTCGCGCTCTCTCAGAACGAGAGGGATATGATCGGACTCGCGAAACAGCACAGCACAAAGGTTATCGTGCTTGTGAACTCTTCCAGCGCGATTGAGCTGGAGGAGCTGAAGCAGGATCCGGAGATTGATTCCATTGTGTGGGTCGGTGACCCGGGCAACTACGGCTTTCTGGGAACGGCGGCGGTTCTCTCGGGAGAAGTCTCGCCGTCCGGCAAGCTGACGGATACGTATGCGGTGAGCGGAACCGGATCTCCCGCCATGGTGAATTACGGTGTGTATCTCTACACAAAGAATTCCTCGAATGACCCCTCCATCTCCGAATTTGATTACGGGGATACTTATCTGGTTGAGTCTGAGGGAATCTACGAGGGATATCGCTATTATGAGACGCGCTACGAGGATGCGGTTCTCGGGCAGGGAAATGCCGCATCCGGCGAGGGCGCGATCGACGGAAAGGCCTGGGATTACAGCAAAGAGGTCTCCTACCCCTTTGGTTACGGCATCTCTTATACCACCTTTGAACAGAAGCTGGATCAGGTAACTCTTGAGGTCGGAGGCGAAGGGACTGCTTCCGTGACCGTGACGAATACGGGGGATACCCCGGGCGCTGACGCGGTTCAGCTCTATGTGCAGACGCCCTACAAGACAGGCGGCCTTGAGAAGGCGGCTCTTACGCTGATCGGCACCGGGAAGACGGGTGTGCTGGATCCCGGAGCGTCGGAGACGGTCGAGGTGCGGTTTAACCCGAAGAACATGACCAGCTACGACGAGTCCGTGACCAAGGCGGACGGCACGGAAGGCGCGTGGGTGCTGAGCGCGGGCGATTACTATTTCGCCATCGGAAACGGCGCGCACAACGCCCTGAACAACATTCTCGCGCTGAAGAGAGGAAACACGGACGGTCTGCTTAGCGTCAACGAGGAGGAAGTGATTTCTCCGGACAACGCCTTCCTCTGGAATCAGGGAGAGGACGACACGGAGACATATTCAGCCAATGTTCAGAACGCGCTTCAGAACATGGATATCAATAAGCTGATCCCCGGAAGCGTGGAGTATTTTACGAGATCCGACTGGTCCAGGGGCTGGACACCCGTAACGGAGCTTGAGCCGACCGATGACATGCGGATCGATCTCGCGAATAACAGAGGCCGGCTGACAGAGAACGGCGACGGTGTCACGTGGGGCGCCGAGGGCGACCTCATGGTTATTGATCTCATGGAAACGGATGACGAGGGCAGGTATGTCGGCGTCGTGGATCTCACGGATCCCAGATGGGATGAGCTGATCAGCCAGGTCACCCTTGAGGAGGCGATCAATTATATTGAAAATGCCGGAAACGGCATGAACCGCATCGCCTCGATCGGCCTTCCGGCGAATGCGATTCAGGACGGGCCGACCGGTTTCGCGAATGACCAGGTGGCCGCATACTTCGTTAAATGGAACGCCTCTGACAGCGAAGAGGCAACTTACGCGGCGGAGAGCGACGAAGGAGCCGCCTGGACGATGAATGTCTTCCCGACCGAGCCGGTCTGCGCGAGCACATTTAACGAGAGCCTGATTGAAAGAGAAGGGCAGATGTACGGCGAGGAGAGCCTCTGGAGCAATATTCCCGGGACGCTGGCTCCCGGCGGAAACCTGCACCGGGTGCCCTACTGCGGAAGAAATCACGAGTACTACTCAGAGGATCCGATGCTGACAAGCATCCTCATGACGGCCTTCTGCCGCGGCGGTTCATCGAAGGGACTTATGACCGAACCCAAGCACTTCGCCTTCAATCATCAGGAGGCGAACCGCTCCGGCGTCTCCACCTTTATGACGGAGCAGGCGGCCCGCGAAAATGATCTCAGATGCTTTGAGGAGGCCCTGTCCTCCAATATGGCCATGGGCCTTATGACATCCTATAACCGGGTGGGCGTGGTTTACTCCAGCGCGCACGCCGGACTGCTCGAACAGATCCTGAGAAATGAGTGGGGCTATCAGGGGTGGGTTGTCACTGATATGGCGGCGGCTCCGAATTATATGAACTGGCTGGATTCCGTCCTTGCGGGGACCGGAGGCATGCTGACCACGGCGAGTACCACATCCTCCAGCAAGCAGGGGTCGATGACCTCCAGAAGAGAGGAAATCGAGAAGGATACGAACTTCCAGCAGCACATGCATGACGGCCTTAAATACTACATGTACAGCGCGGCAAGAAGCAACGCGCTGAACGGAATGACAAAGAGTACGGAGATCCGGTACGTCCGGACCTGGTGGCAGAACGCGATTCTGGGTCTCAAGTACTGTTCGGGAATACTGGCTCTTCTTTGCCTGGCATTCTTCTTTATGGGGAAGCGGGGCAAAGAGAAAGGAGGAGAGCTGAAATGAAAAAAACAGCGGGTTATATCATGACCGTAATCGGTGCCGTTTTATCTCTGGCTGCTCTGTTTTTCTATTCGAGGTCGGGCAGCACGGCGACGTCCACTGTTACCACGCTGAATATCGCGGCTCTGGTATGCGGCGTGCTGTTCCTCATTGCCGCGATGAAAATCGGAAACGCGTATCTGCCGTTTCTTGTCTCGGCGGCGTCCGTTCTGATGATGGCGGCTGCCGGATACAGTCTTGTCACGGAGGTGGAAGTGCTGGGTTATCTGATGACGGGGCTTCGGACCTGGGCGGATGTTCAGTACTGGGCGTATTTTATGATCGCCGCGCTCCTTTCGTGGGCGGTGCTTCTTATCGCTTCTTTTACGGGCTTCGGTGAGAAAAAGGGTGTCTGAATGCAAAAAAGAGACAGGACAGTGAAAATCGCAAAGGCAGCGGCGGGGCTTCTCGCCGCTGCCGCCGCTGTGACGGCACTGACGTATAAAGAAGCCTCGTATATGATTTTTAAGAACCTGACGGCAAAGAAGCTGAAGCAGGATGCCGCCGCGGAATGGAGCGGCGGAACCGTATATGAAAAAATACCGTACGCGTCGGACTCGGAGAGTCAGTATCTGGATCTTTATGTGCCCGATGCCGGAAAAATGAGCGGGGAAGAGGGCGGAAGCAATAAGCCCCGGCTCTTCGTGCTGGTGCACGGGGGCGGCTTTATCGCAGGGGACAGCCAGACGAGACAGACGGTCTTTATGTATCAGTATTTCAGGGACCGCGGCTATGCCTGCGCGACGGTCAATTACCGTCTGGCTCAGGAGGCGCCCTTTCCGGCGGGCCTTGAGGACGTAAAGGCGGCGGTGCGCTATCTGGAATCCCGGGCGGACGAGTACGGCTATGACGCCTCCCGCATCGCCATATGGGGTGAGTCCGCGGGCGGCTATCTCGCCTGCGCGGAGGCATTCACCGACGAGACGGAGTTCTGCGGGGTCCGGTATATCGGACAGGATGAGGACGAGACCGCGGGCAGATCCTTTGATGGAAAAGCGGATGTGCTGATTGACTATTACGGCGCGGTGGATCTCGGGGCGATCTGGACCGGAAGCGGCGACTGGAAGACGCTGGGAGTCCCTCAGGCCGTGATCAGCGTGGCGAACAGCTGGATGGACAAAAAGACGCTCGAAGGCTTTTCATCGGTGGAATCCTACTGGCTCCGGAAGGAATTCGCAAAGATGAGCGGGGAGGAAAAGCAGAGATCCGATCCGCATTATTATCTTGAAAAAAATATGGGAAAAACAGTCAGCCCGGCGGTGATGATCGTGCACGGGGACTGCGATATCACCGTGCCGTATCTCCAGTCTCAGCGCCTCTGTGATCAGCTTAAGTGTCTGCCCGGCGGGGAGAGAACGGAGTTCCTGCTCGTTTCCGGCGCGGGCCATGCGGCGGACATCCTGTATGCCGATGAGATTCTTGCGCAGGTCGACCGCTTCATCCGGGAATACTGACGCGCGTCCGACCGTTTACGAACGTAAAACGGCAGTTCACGAATATTTTTAAAAAGCCCTCCCGAAAGCGGATATGATAGAGTACAGCAAAATGGCTGTACGTATCTGTCAATTTCCACATGAAGGAGGGATTTTTTATGAAACAGGGTCTGATGCGCGGGCTTGCCGGTATCACGGCATCACTCTGCGCGGTTTCTCTCGTGGCGGCGGCCTACGCCCCGACCAGGTCCGCGTTCATCAACTCGCGCCTGGGAACGGTCAGTTACCGTCTGGAAGAGACGGGCGAGACTGAGGGAGACAATTATTATTTCGAGTCGGAATTCGATTCTCTTACGGATCTTCTTGCCGCAAAGCAGGAGCTGGCCGAGCAGATCAGCGCGGAGGGAACGGTGCTCCTTAAGAATGAAAATGCGGCACTTCCCATGGACGCCTCCTCCGAGAAGGTCACCCTCTGGGGACACAACTCCGTCTTCACGGCGCGCGGCGGCATGATCGGCTCCACCGCCTCGGCTGCCGAGGGGCAGGAGGACGTCAACCTGATTGACGCCATGTACGCGAGAGGCTTCCAGCTGAATGAGCAGATGATCGGACTTCTCACAAGCGACGAGGCCTTTGCCTACACGCGTCAGACCTTCTTCCCGGGCGCGGGACTTGTTCCCTCGTTCGAGGCGACCTGGGAGGCGCCGGCTGTCTATATAGTCGGTGAGATTCCCGCCTCCATGTACACCGACGAAGTGCTGAAGTCCGCCGACGACACGGCCGCGGTCTGCGTCATCACGCGCGACAGCTCCGAGGCGGCGGACTACGAGGTCCAGATGTTCAACGGGACAGAGGGAGATTCCTTCGAGCGCCCGCTCGCTCTTTCGCAGTATGAGAAGGATATGATCGAGCTCGCCAAGCAGCACAGCACGAAGGTCATCGTTCTCATCAACGCGAACAATCCGATGGAGCTTGACGAGCTGAAGAACGATCCGGACATTGACGCGGTTGTCTGGGCCGGTGAGCCCGGTGTCTACGGATTCCTGGGCGTCGCGGATGTTCTGTCCGGCGCCGCGAATCCGTCCGGCCATCTGCCGGATACCTATGCGGTCAATTCCGCGTCCGCTCCGGCCATGCAGAACTTCGGTCTCTACATGTACACGAACAATTCCCAGAACGGAAGCGCGTCCGGCGATGTCGCACAGCTGACGACGGACAACAAGTCCGACTGGTATGTCGTCGAGACAGAGGGAATCTATCAGGGATATAAGTATTACGAGACCCGCTACGAGGACGAGATTCTCGGAAAGGGCAATGCCGCCGCAAAGGACGGTTCCTCGAACGGCGGGGCCTGGTCCTACGCGAACGAGGTGTCATATCCCTTCGGCTACGGCTCCTCCTACACAACCTTTGAACAGAAGCTCGACTCCGTCGACGTGAAGGTCGGAGAGGTCGGAAGCGCGGCTGTCACGGTGACCAATACCGGTGACACGGCGGGCAAGTCCGTCGTTGAGCTCTATGTCCAGACACCGTACACGGACGGCGGTCTCGAGAAGTCCGCGATCCAGCTGGTCGGATTCGCGAAGACATCCGAGCTGGCCCCCGGCGCGAGCGAGACCGTGAACGTCGAGATCGACCCGGCCCTCTTCGCGAGCTACGACGAGACCGTGACGAAGACGGACGGAACCGTCGGCGCATGGGTGCTCGAGGCGGGCGACTACTATTTCGCGATCGGCAACGGCGCGCACAACGCGCTTAACAACGTACTCGCGAACAAGACAGGCAGCACGGACAAGCTCATTTCCGTCAATGCGGACGAGCAGATCTCCGCTGACAATGCGATTCTCTGGACGCTCGACACGGGAGACTTCGATACCTATTCGGCGAATGTCGAGAACGCGATCCAGAGTGCCGATATCAACAAGCTGATCCCGGATACGGCGGAATACACCACGAGAGCCGACTGGTCCAAGGGATGGAAGACGGTTGAGAGCATCACCCCGACCGCCGATATGATGGTCGGACTCACCAACAGCACCTATGAGCTGACCGAGAACGGCGAGGGCGTGACCTGGGGCGCCGACAACGGCATGATGCTCATCAATATGATGCAGACGGACGAGAACGGCAACTTCAGCGGCGTCGTGGATTTCGACGATCCCATGTGGGATCAGCTGGTCCAGCAGGTGACGCTCGACGAGGCGATCCAGTTCATCGAGTGGGCGGGTGACGACATCGAGAACATCGATTCCGTCCTTCTTCCCAGAACCTACATGAACGACGGGCCTCTGGGCTTCGCCTTCGACCAGGTGGCGGGCTACGGCACGCGCTGGACATCCGCGGATTCCGCGAACCCGACCTATGTCGATCCCAAGTCCGCGGAAGCCGGATACTCCATGGCCACGATGCCGACCGAGCCGGTCGTGGCCGCGACATGGAATCTCGAGCTGATAAAGAGAGAGGCAGAGCTCTACGGAGAGGACGCACTCTACGCGAAGGAAAGCATCTGCATCGCGCCCGGCATCAATCTTCACAGAACGCCTTACTGCGCGAGAAACCACGAGTACTATTCCGAGGATCCCGTGCTCACTTCGCTTCTGGCCACACAGTTCTGCGAGGCGGCCTCCGCCAAGGGACTCATCTCACAGACCAAGCACTTTGCCTTTAACCATCAGGAGCTGAACCGGTCAGGCATCTCCACCTTCATGACGGAGCAGGCGGCCCGCGAGAATGAGCTCAGGTGCTTCCAGAAGGTGATGTCCACGAACGCGACGGGAACGGTCATGACGGCCTTCAACCGGATCGGAACGACTTATGTCGGCGCCTATTCCGGCGTCCTCGAGCAGATCGCCAGAAAAGAATGGGGGTACAAGGGCGGCTATGTCACGGATATGGTGAACGGCGCCATGTACATGAACTGGCTTGACACGGTTTACGGCGGCGGCGGAACCATGCTGGGAAGCGCGGCCAACTGGCAGGGCACGACGCTCGGGACGATGGAGGACGCCAAGTCGAAGATCGAGAAGGATACGGCGTTCCAGCAGCAGATGCAGTACACGATTAAGACCTGGCTGTATTCCGCAGCGCAGTCCAACGTGATGAACGGAATCAGCAATTCGTCCAGGATTGTGAAGGTAACTCCGTGGTGGCAGAGCGCGATCTACGCGGCGGCAGCGGTCACGGCACTTCTTACGGCCCTCTTCCTTTTCCTCGGAGTGAAGGCCGGAAAGAAGAAGGAAGCGTAAGGGAGGTTTGATCATGGATAAAGCGAAAAAGAGTATCGGCTTCTTTATTCTCGCTGCGGCGGCTGTGGTGAGCATTGTCAGCATAGTGCTTTACGGCAGCTCCTACAGCACGACGCCCAAGGCGTACGGGTTTATGATCGCCGGCGTGGCGGTTGCGGCGGTATCGCTTGTGATCGGGATGACGAAGGGCAGCAGGATCGCCAACTGGGGCGGCGCCGCCGCGGCAGCGCTCATGGCGGCGGGTCTTGGCTGGAGCCTCACTGTGATGGTGGATGCGATCGGCTATGTGATCTCGGGCCTCTACCAGTTCAGCACGCTTCAGTCCTATATCACCTACGCGATCTGCGCGGGGATCGGCTGGCTGCTGTATCTTGTGAGCGGGTTCTCCGGAATCCTGAAAAAGTAAAACGACCGGACGGAAAGGGGCAGCTTGTCTGCCCATTTTCTTCCGGTGACATAGAAATACGCGCGGCACCGGGGCATGCCCCGGTGACTTTGTTTCGGAGGTTGAAGGGATGAACGGACCGGTCTGGATCTGGTATCCGGGGGATTTTGAGCTGTATCACGGCATGAAACAGAACTTTGAGAGGGAGGAGCGCGGATACGACTGGCCCGCCTTCTGGAAGATGGATGACTGGCGGAAAAATGTCCGCTTCTTCCGCTTTTACACACTGGATGAACAGACCTCTTTTACCGTGTACGGAAAAGGCAGGGGGCATGTCCTTGCGGGAGGCAGGAAGTACCCGCTCGGTTCGGAAATCACCCTTCCGCCGGGTGAGTGGGAGGTGGAGGTCTTTATCGGAAATATGACCGGCCTTCCCTGTCTTTATATCGAGGGAGACGTCATAAGAAGCGGCGCGGGATGGATGGCGGATGATTTTACGGAAATGCATCCGGTCGGGACGTCCTCACTCTGCACGGACCGCGCCTGTGATCCGAACCGGATTGATTACGAGGAGGAAATCTGTGATCCCGCCTCCGTCCGGGAGGCCGGCGGCGGAACGCTGTTTGACTTCGGGAAAATGATCAACGGATATCCGCAGATCCTTCCAGCCGACTCCTCACCGGTGTTTACGCTGGCATACGGGGAGTCGGAGGCGGAAGCGCTGGATCCGGAGAACTGTTATTACAGGGAGGACAGGGCGTCCGCGGGGACCAAGTTCCGCCGCCGCGCCTTCCGGTATCTGTACGCCTGCGGTGTGGGGCCGGGGGAGATCGGGATCAAAGCGGTCCACACCCGGATCCCCCTTAAGAGAAGGCATTCCTTTCACTGCGGAGATGAGGTCCTGAGCAGGGTGTGGGAGACCGCGGCGGAGACCTATGAGCTCTGCGCCGGGCTTTTCTTCATCGACGGGATCAAGCGCGACCGCTGGATCTGGGGCGGAGACGCCTATCAGAGCTTCTGCGTGAATCCCTATATTCTGGAAGACCGGGAAATCAATAAGAGAACCATACGGGCCCTCAGGGGAAACCTCTCTCCGGACCAGCACATCAACACGATCATGGACTACACGATGCTGTGGCTGCTCAGCGTGGAGCGCGAGTATCTGACCGACGGTGACGATCTCTTCGTGCGCGAGATGTTTCCGAAGATGCGCGCGAGCTGTAAACAGCTCATTTCCCAGACGGATGAGAACGGGTTTCTGTGCGCGCGGGAGAGGGACTGGACCTATATCGACTGGGCGGATATCGACAAGGACGGATGCATCTCGGCGGAGCAGATTCTGCTCTGGAAATCATATAAAGTCATGGCGCACTGCGCGCGGATCCTGGCGGAAAGCGGCAGCGCATTTCCCGGTTCCGAGCGGATCTTTCCGCTTCCCGGCTCCTTCGCCGGCTTCGGTCCGGACGGGCGGCCCCTTCCCCGGGACCGGGAAGCGGCGCGAACCGGACAGGCGGATGAGTACGAGCGGGGGCAGCTGCGATTGCTCGCGAAGAAGTATGAGGGGAGGGCGGACGCGCTGAAAGACGCGGTCAACCGCAGCTTCTGGGATCCCGCGCAGGGGGCTTACATCGACAGCTTTGTCTCCGGGCGGAAACACGTGACGCGTCACGCGAATATCTTCGCCGTTCTCTTTGATTTCGCGGATGAGCAGCAGTCGGCTTCGATTCTTTCGAATGTACTGGAAAATGATGCCGTTCCCGCGATCACGACGCCCTATTTCAAGTTTTTCGAGCTGGACGCGCTGGGAAAGGCGGGCAGGCGGCAGCCCATTCTCGATATGCTGCACACCTACTGGGGCGGCATGCTGGAGCGGGGGGCGGTGACCTTCTGGGAGCAGTTTGATCCGGAGGAAACGGGGGCTGACCAGTACGCCATGTACGGGGATCCCTTCGGAAAGAGCCTCTGTCATGCCTGGGGAGCCAGTCCCATCTATCTGCTGGGAAAGTATTTCCCGGATCTTGGCTGAAGGCGGAAAGGAGCATCTTATGCTGAAGATAAAGTCTTTTCAGGTGGAGCATATGGAACGGGGCTGCGTGACGGACAACCCGCGTCCCGGCTTTTCCTGGTACGCAGAGAGCGACCGGGAGGACAATGAGATCCGCGAGGCCCTTCTTACTGTCGGGGACTGGAGCGTCCGCACAAGGAAGCAGAGCGGCGTCATCTACCGGGGAGAGAGGCTGAAGCCCATGCACAGCTATGAAGCGCGCCTTGAGATCACGGACCTCTTCGGAGAGCGGGCTTCCGCGTCGCTCACCTTCGAAACAGGACACATGGGGGAGCCCTTTCACGCGGCGTGGATCACGGACGGCAGCTATGTATTTAAGGAGAAAAAGGTGTCTCCGAAGCCCATGTATTTCCGGAAGGAGGTGCAGATTCCGGAGGCGGAGGCGGTGGAGCGCGCGAGGGTCTGTGTGACGGCTCTCGGGCTCTATGAACTCTCCGTTAACGGTGAGAAGGTCGGGGAGGATTATCTGACGCCCGGCTTTACCTCCTACCGGCATGAGATGCAGTATCAGGTTTACGACGTGACGGACCGGATCCGGGAGCATCTGCTGCTCGAGGCGGTCGTGACCGGAGGATGGGCCGTCGGCTCCTACACCTATTACCGGCGGAACCGGGTCTACGGGGACAAACAGGCCTTTCTCTGCGAGCTGCATCTTTTTATGAGGGACGGGTCAAAGCACGTGATCGGGACCGACGGCAGCTGGTCCGTGACGGCCGGGGGCGCCCTTAAGGAGGCGGATATCTATGACGGGGAGGTGTATGATGCCTCCGGGGATCCCGCTTTGTATGAGATGCGCCCCGCATCAGAGGTGACGCCGGAGGAACTGCATTTTACAAAGCATCCGAATCTGATCGCCGCGTACGGGGCCCCGGTCCGCGCGCATGAAGAGCTGCGTCCCGTCTCGGTGACGACAGCGCCGTCCGGAGAGAGAATCTACGATATGGGTCAGAACTTCACCGGCGTTGTCCGCGCGCGGATCCGCGGACGAAAGGGCCAGAAGGTCGTCTTCCGCCACGCCGAGGTCCTTCTGGACGGGGAGCTCTGCTATACGCCTCTTCGTAGCGCGAAGCAGAGACTGGAATATATCTGCCGGGAGGGAGAGCAGGAGTATTCTCCCCGCTTTACCTACATGGGCTTCCGCTATGTGGGCGTCACCGGCATTCCGGAGGAGAACCTGGAGCTCACTGCTCTCGCCCTTTATTCCGACACGCCGGACTGCGGCAGCTTTACGTGTTCAAATGAGATGCTGAACCGGCTGCAGAGTGCGGTCCGGTGGGGCGCGAAGTCCAACTTCACGGATATTCCGACGGACTGCCCGCAGCGGGACGAGCGCCTGGGGTGGACGGGTGATATCGCACTCTTTGCGCCCACGGCCTGTTTCAACTTCGACATGAGCCGCTTTCTGGGAAAATGGCTTCTGGATGTCCGGTCCGAGCAGGGGAGGGGCGGCGGCATTCCCATGATCGTTCCCTCCGTGAAGATTTTTAACCAGATCGAGATGACTCTGACCTCCGCGGTCGATCACTGGGGTGACTGCTGCATATGGGTGCCCTGGGCGGAGTACAGGGCGCGCGGCGATGTGCGGTACCTGAGGGAAATGTACCCGGTCATGTGCCGGTATATTCAGGCCTGCGTCCACTGGGCGGAGCTCGGCTCCGCGGGGAAGCGGAAGCGCATCTGGAGCCTCGGCCATCACTACGGGGACTGGTGTGCCCCGGACACGGAATTCAGGGGGTGGATGAAGCGGGGAAAATACACCGCCACTGCCTGTCTCGCATACTCGGCCGGCATCATGGCGGAGATCGCGGAGATTCTCGGAAAGAAGGCCGGCGCGGCTGCCTTCCGTAAGCTGAAGGAGGAGACGGCGGACGCCTACCGCAGCATCCTCATGGACCGGGATCTGCGCGCGAAGGAGGAGTTTCAGACCGCCTACGTGCTGCCGCTCTGTTACGGCCTGCTCGAGGGGGAGGAGCGCAGGAAGGCGGCAGCACACCTCGCGCGTCTCGTCCGGGAGAACGGCTGGCATATCGGGACCGGTTTCCCGGGGACGCCGTTTATTCTCTTCGCGCTGGCGGACAACGGATATGAGGAGGACGCCTGGAAGATGCTGCTCACGGATACCTGCCCGTCCTGGCTCTATGAGATTAAAACGGGCGGGACGACGACCTGGGAGCGGTGGGACGCGCTCCGGGAGGACGGGACGCTGAACACCGGCGGCGAGAACGGAAGCGGAGGAATGGTTTCCTTCAACCATTACGCGGCCGGGGCTGTGGGTGACTTCTTCTACAAAAGGATTGCCGGAATCGAGCCTCTGGAGGCGGGATACAGGCGTTTCCGCGTGAAGCCCCTTACGGGAGGGGGGCTTGCGTCGGCGTCGGCCTCCGTCATGACGGCATACGGCAGGGCAGGTGCTTCCTGGACGATGGATCCGGGCACGTCGGAATTCCGCCTCGAGGTGACGGTGCCCGTCGGGAGCCGCTGTGAAATCACGCTCCCGGACGGAACTGAGGAGGAGCGGGGAAGCGGCGTTTACCGCTTTGTCTGCCGGGTCTGACCTTCTTTACTTCAAATGGTCTATATGCTAAAATCTCTGTGACCGTCGGATGCGCACGCGCCGGCTGCCGCAGAGATTTTTGCATAATGAAAGAGGGGCGGGAGTATCCTGCATGAATGAGAAACGGACCGGGAAGCCGGTCATCCAGCATATAAGAAATCTGATCTATATCGCAGTTGCCGTATTTCTGGCCGCCGGATTCAGGTGGGCTGCCGGCTCCGCCTACAACGCGGCCGGCGATTTCTACGGACATAATTTCAATCTTGCCGCCTACGCCGGGATCATACTCGCGGCCTTTTTTCTGTACCTGATTTTTTCGGCGCTGGCAGGTCCCGTGTCCGCCGCCTTGGAGAAGGCCGGCGGGGGAGCGGGGGAGAACAGCGCGCTGAAAAAGGCCGCGTGTGCCGCGCTCTACATCGTCTATGCCGCCGCGGCGCTTGTCACGGTCTATTTTATTCTGCGGATCTATCTCAATGAGACCTTCCTCTATCCGGGGACCGCGGCGCCCTCCTATCTGCGCCAGATGATGCCTCACCGTCTGTATTTCTCCATGGCAGCCGGGATCACCGCCATCCTTTTCCTTACGCTGAGAAGGGACGGACGGGCGCCTTATATGCCTTACCGGCTGGGGCTTCTTGTCATCTTCGCGTTTCTGAACGGGGGCTATCTCTACTGTTCCAATTATTTCCTCGACGACGGGGGCGGCGTGATCCATATTCACGCGGTGACGAATACGATCGTCAACGTGGCGCAGGGCGCGCCCTTCAGCAATCTGAACTGCAGCATCTACGGCCATTTCGCGCTCCTTTGCCTTCCCTTTGTGAAGCTGCTCGGGAACAATATGCACGCCGTGATCCTGACGCTCTGCCTCTGCGGGGCCGTCTCCTTCGCCGCCGCCTTCTACGCGGCGTCGAAGATCGTGAAAAATGACATCGTCTATCTCTTCACCGTGCTGGCGGTGACGGGAACGACGACCATTCTCACGAGGAAGGGCGAGTATTATCAGATCAATCCTCTTCGTTTTCTCTTCCCCATGCTCTGGCTCGCATATGTCAGTTACAGGGCGGCGCACAGGGATGCGGACCTGCGGCTGCATCACGGAGAGCGGACGCGCCGCCGAAGGGCCACAGGGAGGCGGACCGGAGACTGCTCGCCGCGGTGAAGCTGCTGCTTGGCGTCTGCGCCGTGATCTGGAATCTGGAGACGGGACTTTTTGTCCTCGTCGTGCTTGCCGGAGACGGGCTCTTCCGCGCGATGGCGGAGGAGGGCCTGTTTTCAAAGCGGGTCCTGTACGCGGCTTTGCGCGAAGCGGTATTCTGTATCATTTCCCCGCTGCTTTCCTACCTGGTCTGCGGTCTCTACAATCTGTCCCGGGGCGGGGCCTTCGGGTCGGTCCGGCTCTATATTTATCCGTATCTGTCCGGCACCTATAATGTGAACAATCTGCGGCTTGCCATGCCGACGGTGGGCAATCTGTTCTTCTTTCAGATCGCGCTCTTTACGCTGACCATCGCGCTTGCCTTCCACCGGTTCGTGCACCTTCGTGGGGGCTGCGGCGAAGAGAAGACCGGGGCTTTCACGCTCTGGACGATCCGCTTTCTGGTCTCCGTCTCGGGCCTTCTGCAGCTGGTCTATTTCATGAACCGGGCGGCCTACGGCAATATGTCGATCGCGCACATCAATATGTGCATCCTGCTCGGAAGCTATGCCTGCGCCGCGCTGGACATCGAAAAGAAAAACCTGAAGGAGCACCTGCGGATCTCCGCCTTCTTCGGGTCGCTCATGTCCTGTATCATGTTCTTCGGCGTGGTCTGGATGGCGATCGAGGGAACCCTCTACATCTCCATCGCGGCCGATATCCGGGCGCACTCGATCTGGGAGAAGCAGACCATCGACGCCATGATCGCCGATATCGGGGCGACGGTGCCCGAGGATACCTATGCATTCGGGCTTATGGTGCCGGAGCTTTATTACACTCTGGGACGTGATACGCGCTGCCACATGACCGACTGGTCGGATATCAATGATGTGAACAGCGAGTTCGCGCTCGGCGGACTTGAGAAGGAGGACGCGGTATTCACAAGTCTTGACCTCAAAAAGAATAAGGAGTGGGAGCTTGTGAAGAGCTGGGATTTCTGGGGATATCCCTACAGATATTATGTGAGAAAGAAGTGACGGAGGCGCGGGTTTTTTGATGAGGGGCGGCGCGGAACAGGAGATTGGCGGAAAGAGGGCGGCGTGGCGGCCGGTTCTTTTCGTGTGGCTTTTTGCCTCCGCCGCCTTCCTGCTTCTCTACAGGCGTTTTCTCTTCGGAAACGCGGTGCCTCTTTATTCCGATACCGGGTCGGATTCGCTCGCCGCGAGCTTCCCGATTCTCGGCATGGTCTCCTGGCTCTTCCGCAGCGGGACCTTTGATTATTACACGCTCTCGGCGGGACTTGGGCAGGACACGACGGCGACCTTCCTTCAGTTCGTGAATCCGCTGAAGTTTTTTATGCTGTTCTTTGACGAGAACAGCATGCCGGCCGCGATCCTGATCCAGATGTACCTGCAGACGGTTGTTTCGGCGCTCGCCTTCTTCGGCCTGATGAGGCGCCATGTGAGGCGGGACGGGGCGGCGGTGTTCTCCGCCGTCATCTGGTCCTTTTCGAGCTATGCGGTGCTCTGGGGCCAGAACCTCTCCTACGGGACGGCGGTCACCATGTTCGCGGTGTCCGTGTTCCTCATTGAGTCCTTCCTGGACCGGCCCTCTCTGCGCCTTTTCGGCGCGCTCGCCCTGTTTCTCGGCATTTTTCTCTGTACGAACTATTATTTCTGCTACATGCTGGCAGTCTTTATCATTCCCTATATTGTGATCCGCGGGATCTTTCTCGGACATAAGCCCCTGCGGATCGCGGGGGAGCTTCTGCGGACGGCCGCCCCGGCCGTGTGTGCGCTTTTTGCGGCGGCGGCCGCCGTCACGGCCATCACGCAGAGCTTCACGTCCTCGGCGAGAACCGGGGATATCCGCTCTCTGTCTTCCTTCGCCTGGGGGATTCAGCCCGGCGTTGTGATCGCATGCCTGGGACGCCTTTTCTCGGAGAATCTTCTCGGCACGGGGGACGAATACCGCGGACCCGCCAACTACTACGAGATCGGGGTGCTCTTTACCAGCGCGCTCTTCCTCTTCGCCTTCTTTTACGCGATGCAGAAGAAGGAGCTCCGGAAAAAATGCGCCGCCGCGGCCGCGGTCTGCGTCCTTGCGCTTCTGCTTCCGGTTCTCCGGTATTTTCTGAATCTGAACCACATCTGCATGCGGTTTTCCTTTATGGTCTGCTTCCTCGAGTGCATTCTCACGGCACTTTTTCTGGATGACATTCTGCAGGGAGCAGATCCCGTGCCGGTAAAGCGGGCGGTTTTCTGGACAGTCCTCTTTTCCGCCGCATCCTGGGCGGCGGTTTATGCCGGCTGCCGCTTATTCGAGTACCGCATGAACGGGAGGGCGCTCCTTTTCTCCGCTTTTTTCATCGCGGTGTTCTCGTGCTTCCTCCTCGCGGCCGCCTCCGGGAGACTGCCAGCGCGCTCTCTGGCCGCCGGGCTTGTGCTTCTCATACTGGCCGAGATCGTGATTATGCACCATGACACGCTCTATCTGCGTCTTTACCTCACGAAGGAGAGCTTCGCGGGCGCTTTTTTCAACAGCGGAACGCGGGAAGCCGTCCGCGCGGTGGGGGAGGAGGACCCCTCTCTTTACCGCATATCCACCACGGAGGATCCCCTTCTTTCCAATGAGGGACAGCTGGATCATTTTAACGGAACGACTCTGAGGAACAACACCAATCCCGGCACCCTGATCACGCTCGCGAGACTGCACGGGACCAACGATCAGTACACGCCCTACTTTATGAGCGGCTATCCCGAGTATTATCAGTTCACATTTCTCTCCGGCAAATATCTGGTGACAGACCTGTCCGCGGACAGGCCGGATACCGCTGAGACGACCCTTTTCCGCGAAAAGGAGCTCCCGGACACGGGCTTTGCCGAAAGGGGAAAGGCGGTCTACGAGAACGTGAACGCGCTGCCCTTCGGCTATCTCTACAGAAGAGAGGTGACGCGCGGGGAATATGAGGAGCAGGATCTGGACGCGAGGATGAAGCTTCTTTCCGGCGCATTTTTCTACACGGAGGAAGAGGAGGCGGGAGAGGATGCGGCCTGCGCCCCTTATCATCCGGAGGAACACCCGGACCCGGATACGAGGACGGACCTCATCCGCGGCGCGGAGTACAGCGGCGCGAATTACCTCGACGTCTCCGTCACCGAAGAGGGAATGACCCTCACTCCGACGGGGGAGGACCCCTATGTATACGTGGATCTTTCGGGGACGGGGGACACCGCCCGCGAGGCGCAGTGGCTCCTTGTCGAAGCCGAAAAGCCCGAAGATCCCTTCTATATCCAGTTTTTCTATCAGAGGGGCGATTCACCCGCGGACGCCGCCTGGACGGAATCCCTCTATTTCAGCAGCGTCTATCCCTCCGGTTTTTTGCTGCTTCCGGAGGGGGTTACGGGATTCCGGATGGACGTCCAGGACGGGACGGAGCAGGTAAAGCTGAACCGCTTCTGCCTCATCGGCTGCCGCGACGCCGGGGAGCATCTGAGAGAGCTTCAGGAGACGGAGATCAGCGGGATCTCCTTCCTTGATGACACCTACCGGGCACAGGTGGAGACCGGGGACGGGGGCGGCATGCTCTGCGTACCGCTTCTTTATTCCGATAACTGGCAGGCCGAGGTGAACGGAGAGCCTGTGCCCGTGCGGAATATCAACGGGGGTCTTACGGGAATCCCCTTAAAGGAGGGAAGCTGCAGCGTCGTGATGCGCTACCGCCTGCCGGGCTTCCCGGCCGCGGCGGCGGTTTCCGCCGTTTCCTGCCTGCTTCTTTTCGCGCTTATATTTACAGATCTGTGGAGGTGGAGAAAACATGCTTAGAGCACTTGAGGTTATTCTGATCGGCATCGTGGAGGGAATCACCGAGTGGCTCCCCGTGAGTTCAACCGGGCATATGATTCTGCTGTACGAATTATTTCACATCGACACGCAGGATCCCTTCTGGTCCCTCTTTCTCGTCGTGATCCAGCTGGGGGCGATTCTTGCCGTGATCTTTATGTATTTTCCGAGACTGTGGCCGTTCAGGATGCCGGACCCGTCTCTTTCCGGCGGGCAGAAGGTTCTGAGCGTCCTCAAGATGCCGAAGATCATCATGTGGCTGAAGATCGCCGTGTCCTGCGTCCCCGCGGCCGTCATCGGCCTCACCGCCGACGACTGGATCGAGGCGCATCTCTACAATTATATTGTGGTGGCCCTCATGCTGATCATCTACGGCGTTCTCTTTATCGTGATTGAGAACAGGAACCGGGGAAAGAGGGCGGAGGTGAGAAAGATCGGCCAGATCTCCTGGACCTGTGCCCTCCTCATCGGCGTCTTCCAGGCGCTGGCGATCATCCCGGGAACCTCGCGCTCCGGCGCGACGATTCTGGGCGGCCTCCTGCTCGGCATGTCGAGAAAATGCGCCTCGGAATACACGTTCTTTCTCGCGATCCCGACCATGTTCGGCGCGAGTCTTCTCAAGATTCTGAAATTTGAGGGAGCCATGACGGCCGGGCAGATCGGCCTCCTCGTTCTGGGCATGATCATCGCCTTCGCCGTCTCGGTCGCGGCGATCCGCTTCCTCATCGGATACATTAAAAAGAACAGCTTCAGCGCGTTCGGGTATTACAGAATCGGACTCGGCGTGGTCGTTCTCCTGTTTTTCGCGATCCGGTCCCTGCTCTCCTGAAAAGACGGCGGACCATTTCTAACAGACAGCTTTGACTGAGACAGACTCAGCTCCGGAGGTGGAAAGACAATGAAAAAAGAAACAGTTGTGATTGTGCTCGGATCCTCGGCCCTGGGGGCGACGCTCCCCGAACAGAAGGAGGCGGTGCGGAAGGCTGCGGGAGCGGTCGCGGACATTGCCGCATCCGGGGCGGATATTGTCGTCACCCACACGAATTCGAGACAGATCGGCATGATTCACAAGGCGCTCGGGGAGTTTGCCCAGAATCATCCGGAGTATACGGCATTTCCCATGTCCGTCTGCTCCGCCATGAGCCAGGGCTTCATCGGCTATGATCTTCAGAACGCGATCCGGTCGGAGCTCCTTGCTCGCGGGATCAGAAGGACCGTGTCCACGGTGCTGACCCAGGTGGTGGTGGACCCCTACGACGAGGCCTTCTACGAGCCGACCAAGATCATAGGAAGGGTCCTCACGGCCGCCGAGGCGGAGGAGGAGAAGAGGAAGGGCAACCACGTCGTCCCGGCGGAGGGCGGCTTCAGGCGGATAGTCGCATCTCCCAATCCCAAAGAGATCGTCGAGCTGGACGCCGTCCGGTGCCTGCTGCGCGACGGCCAGATCGTGATCGCCTGCGGCGGCGGGGGCATCCCGGTGATCGAGGAGGGCAATCTGCTGGAGGGCGCCTCGGCGGTGATTGAGAAGGATATGACGGCCAGGCTTCTCGCCATCGAGATCCACGCGGATGTTCTCGTCATGCTGACGTCGGAGGAGACGGTCGATCTCGCGGGCGCGGGGGGCAGACGGGAGTCCTTAAGAAGAATCGACGTGCGCCAGGCGAGGAGCGTCATCTCGGACGCGCGCTTTATCAGGGAGGGACTGCGGAGGAAGATGTCCTGCGCGGCCGACTTCGTCGAGTTCGGCGCGGACCGCCGGGCGGTGATCACATCCATCCCGAAGGCTGCCGCGGGTTTTGCGGGAGCGGCGGGGACAGAGATCGTGAGTCAGAGGCAGGACATATAAACCTGTCAGGGAACGCGCAGTACGCGCGTTTCTGCCGCGGAGATGAGATCCGGAAAATATCCGTACACACAAAGACGAGGCCCATCGGATGGCCTCGTCTTCGCGTCTTATTCTAATGAGGGGGGAGATAGTAAGTGGTTCATCAACTATATGAACTTATCATAATGAATAATTGTGTAGAGAATATGTACGGGTCAGAAAGAAAACATAAAAATTATTAAAGAAATCTAAAATCTGTCAGAGTCAGGGACGGGAGGGGGACCTCGCGGATTTGACGCCTATCTTTATATGGTATAAAATGAAAAATCGGCAATTATTACGGTTATTGGTGAGGTGACGACATGCTTCTTTCAGAACTGCTGGAACGGCTCGATGCCGCGGTCATATCGGGAGACCCGGACGCGACGGAGATCACGGGAGTGGTATATGACTCCAGGAAGGCGGAGAAGGGCTCTCTCTTTGTGTGCGTCGAGGGCGCGAATTCCGACGGGCACGATTATCTGGCCGATGTGGCGGAGAAGGGTGCGGCCGCCGTGCTCGTAAGGCGCGGTCACGCGCTGCCGGATCCGCTTCCGGCGGGGCTCGCCGTCGCTGCGGTCTCCGACACGCGGATCGGACTTGCGTATACTTCCGCCGCCTGGTTCGGATATCCGGCGGAGAAGATTCCGGTGATCGGCATCACGGGAACAAAGGGCAAGACGACGACGACCTACATGATCCGGTCCATTCTCATGAACGCCGGCTACCGGGTCGGCCTCATCGGCACGATTGAGTCGATTGTCGGGGACAGACATCTGCCGGCGCCGAATACCACGCCGGAGTCCTATCTGATCCATCAGTATCTGAGAGAGATGATCGACGCGGGCGCCGACTGTGCGGTGATGGAGGTCTCCTCGCAGGCGCTTATGCTCCACAGGACCGCCGGCATCGAGTTCGAGATCGGCGTCTTCACGAACCTCTCCCCCGATCACATCGGCCCGAACGAGCACAGCTCGTTTGAGCAGTATCTGGAGTGCAAGAGCATGCTCTTCCGCCAGTGCAGGCTGGGAATCGTGAACGCGGACGACCGGTGGACGGATCAGGTGCTCCGCGGGCACACGTGCGAGGTGGAGCGCTACGGAATCAGGAGCGCTGACGCGGACCTGCGCGCGGACAATATCAGACATGTCACGGGCCCGGGCTATCTGGGAATGACGTTTTCGGTATCGGGGCGGATGTCCCTTCAGGTGGAGCTCGAGCTCCCCGGCCTCTTCTCCGTGTACAACGCGCTGACCGCGATCGCGGTGTGCGAACATTTTTCCATCCGTGAGGAGAATATCCTGACGGCGCTTCGGAAGGCCAGGGTCAAGGGCAGAATCGAGCCCGTCCGCGTGTCGGACGAGTTTACGCTTATGATCGACTACGCGCACAACGCCATGGCGCTCGAGAGTCTCCTCAAGACGCTGCGGGATTACGAGAGCGGCAGAATTGTGTGCCTCTTCGGCTGCGGCGGCAACCGCTCGCGGGACCGGAGATTCGAGATGGGGGAGGTCAGCGGAAAATGGGCCGACTTCACCATCATCACGTCCGACAACCCCAGATATGAGAAGCCGGAGGATATCATAGCGGATATCGTGACCGGGATTTCAAGAACCGGGGGCAGATATATCACGATTCCGGACAGGAAAGAGGCGATCCGGTATGCCATATTGAACGGAAAGCCGGGGGATATTATCGTGCTCGCCGGCAAGGGGCACGAGGATTATCAGGAGATCTGCGGAAAGAAATATCCGATGGACGAGCGGGTCCTCATAGGGGAGATCCTGGATGAAGAAGCGCTACGCTGAAGTCATCGTCGACATCGCCCGCGAGGAGCTGGACAGACCCTTCCGCTACCGGATTCCGGAGCCGCTCGCGGACAGGGTTGTGCCGGGGAGCGTCGTCAGAATTCCCTTCGGAAGATCGGGGAGGGAGATAGAGGGCTATGTGACCGGGGTGTCGGACAGCACGGATTACCCGGAGGACAGGCTGAAGGAGATCCTGGACGTGCAGACCGGGGCCGAGACGGCGGAGGCCAGGCTGATCGCCCTCGCGGCCTGGATGAGCCGCATGTACGGAGCGACCATGATTCAGGCCCTCCGCACGGTTCTTCCTGTCCGCAGGGCCGTAAGTGAGAAGACGACGGAGCGCGTCTGTCTGGCGGATCCCGACGGAGCGGCCGCCCTGCCCGGGGAACTGAGAAGCAGAAACCGGAACGCGATGGCGCGGGCGGTGGAGACGCTGCTTCGCGAAAGTCCGATTCCGCGGGGCCGGCTCATGAAGGAGGCGGGAGTGCCGCTTTCGGTGATCAGGCGTCTGGAGCGGGACGGGGTGATATTCATCGAATCCGAGGCCTCTCTCCGAAGGGCGAAGATCGAGGCGGTGGAACGGGGCAGGGACGTCCCGAGCGGGGAACAGGAGAAGGCTCTGTCCGTGATCCGGAGAGAGTGGTCGGAGGGAGCCGGAAGGCCTGTCCTTCTCAGGGGCGTGACGGGAAGCGGAAAGACCGTCGTCTACACGGAGCTCATCGCTGACGCTCTCGCGGAGGGAAAACAGGCCATCGTGCTTATCCCGGAAATATCGCTCACGCGGCAGACCGTGCTCCGCTTTGTCAGGCGCTTCGGCGACAGTGTTTCCTTCCTGCACTCGAGGCTGTCCGAAGGGGAGCGCTACGACCAGATGCGGGCTGCCAGAACGGGGGAAATCCGCGTGATGGTGGGTCCCAGATCCGCACTTTTTACGCCCTTTCCGAATCTGGGCCTCATCGTGATCGATGAGGAGCACGAGGAGACCTACCACTCGGAGCATGTACCGCGGTATCACGCGCGCGACGCGGCGGAGAAGCGCGCTGAACTCGAGGGCGCGCATCTCCTTCTGGGTTCCGCGACGCCGTCGGTCTCCTCCGCGAGACGGGCGGAGCTGGGAATCTATGCTTCAGTATCCCTTCTTTCGAGATTCGGGGAGGGAAGTCTGGCGGACGCGGCCGTCGTCGATATGCGGCGTGAGCTCTCGGCGGGCAACCGGAGCATCTTCAGCGATCTGCTGAAGGAGACGGCGGACCGCGCGCTGTCCCGGGGGGAGCAGGTGATGCTTTTCCTCAACCGGAGGGGCTACACGGGGGCGCTGACGTGCCGGACCTGCGGCTGCGTCGTCCGGTGTCCCCACTGTGACGTCTCCCTCACGCTTCACAGAAACGGGAGGATGATCTGTCACTACTGCGGCTATGAAACGCCGGCCCTGCGGGTCTGCCCGTCCTGCGGCTCGCCCCATATCGGCGGGCTTTCCGTCGGGACCGAGCAGGCGGAGGAGGCCGCGCGGGCGGCATGGCCGGGAGCCCGGATTCTGCGCATGGACGCCGATACGACGAGGGGCAAGGAAGGCCACAGCGCGATCCTTAAGACTTTTGAGGAGGGCGGGGCGGATATTCTGCTCGGGACGCAGATGATTGTCAAGGGGCACGATTTCCCGAATGTCACGGTCGTGGGCGTCCTCCTTGCGGATCTTTCCCTGAGTGAGAGCGATTACCGCTCCTCGGAGCGCACCTTTCAGCTTGTGACACAGGCCGTCGGCCGGGCGGGACGGGGCAGGGAGAAGGGAACGGCCGTCATTCAGACCTACAGGCCGGATCATTTTTCCGTTGTCTGCGCCGCGCGGCAGGACTATGACGCC
>CAYLHR010000001.1:0-31278 GCA_964383335.1 uncultured Lachnospiraceae bacterium | reverse complement strand
TGGAAACGCCCAGGTAATTCTGGTCGTACTTGGAGCCCATCCAGTAACGCCTTCTACAGGGAGGAGATCGCCTACCGGAAGATTCTGCACTATCCCCCTGAGGGCGCCCTTATGGCGGTCCTCGGCACATCGGAGAGTGAGGAACTGCTTCAAACCGGGATGACATATATACGGAAATATCTGAAAAAGCTGGATCCGGATGACGTGCTCTGCGCCATCGGCCCCGCGCCCATGACGGTCGGAAAGATCAGGGATATCTTTCGGGAGGTGATCTACATCCGGAACACCGACCCCGACAAGCTGGTCCGGGCCAAGGATCTGATTATGGAATACACCGCCTGCAACAGAGGCTTTGACGGCATCCGGATTCAGTTTGACCTGACTCTGTAGGGCGGAACCGGGCGGAGCGCCCCGCGCGCCGCTTTTTATGATACTGGGATAACGGAATACGGGAATCAGAACGAACAGGAGAGTAATATGGCGCTTAGAACCATCCGGATCGCTGGAGATCCGGTGCTTGGCAAAACATGCAGGGAAGTGAAGGAACTCACTCCCAGACTGAAGGAACTGATCAGCGATATGTTCGATACGATGTACGAGGAGAACGGCGTGGGGCTTGCGGCCCCCCAGGTGGGAATCCTGAAGCGGATTGTCGTGATCGATGTCACGGGTGAGGATCCGATGGTGTTCATCAACCCCGTCATCACGGAGACGGAGGGCGAGCAGACGGGGGATGAGGGCTGCCTCTCCGTTCCGGGCAAGGTCGCGACGGTCACGAGGCCCGCGCGCGTTGTCGTGACCGCGTATGATGAGAACATGGAGCCGTTTACGCTGGAGGCGGAGGAGCTGCTGGCCCGGGCGGTCTGCCATGAGCTGGATCATCTGGAGGGTCACCTCTACACGGAGAAGGCCTCAGGTCCGCTGAGGGACGTCAATTTCGAGGAGGAAGAATGAACATCGTATTTATGGGGACACCGGATTTCGCGGTTTATTCGCTGCGGGCTCTGGCGGAGTCGGAATACAGCCTGACCGGCGTGGTGACGCAGCCGGACCGGCCGAAGGGCAGAAAAAAGGAGCCGGTGTGGAGCCCCGTGAAGGCGGAGGCGGTGAAGTACGGGATCCCGGTTCTTCAGCCGGTCAGGGTGCGCCGGAATCCGGAGGCGTATGAGGCGCTTCGTGAAATGGCGCCCGACCTCATCGTCGTCGCCGCCTTCGGCCAGATCATTCCCAAGGAGATTCTCGAGCTTCCCCGCTTCGGCTGCATCAATGTACACGCCTCGCTGCTGCCCGCCTACCGGGGGGCTGCGCCGATCCAGCACGCCATACTTGACGGGGCCGAGCGCACGGGTGTGACCATCATGCAGATGAGCGAGGGTCTCGATACGGGGGATATGATTTCCTCCCGGGAGACGGAGATCCGCCCCGATGATACGGGCGGAAGTCTCTTTGACCGCCTGGCGGAGGAGGGGGCGAAGCTGCTCCTTGAAACCCTGCCCTCCATCTTTGACGGGACCGCGGTCCGGACGCCCCAGCCCGCGGAGAGCACGACGGCCTACGCCGCGATGATCACGCGGGAGTCCGGCCGGATTGATTTTAAGAACAGCGCCGCGCGGATCGAGCGGCAGGTGAGGGCGATGAACCCGTGGCCCGCCGCCTGGACGACGCTGGACGGGAAGAATCTGAAGATCTGGAAGGCGCGCGCGGAGGCGGGCCCGGAAGCGGAGGGAGATGTGTGCGGCTCATTTTCAGCCGATCCCGAAAGGGGCATCGCCGTCCGGACGGGTGACGGCATCCTCTTTATCGAGGAGCTCCAGATGGAGGGAAGGCGCCGCATGACCGCGAAGGAATTTCTCCGGGGCAGAAGACCCGGTTCGGACAGGCTCCCGTCTTAAGGGACAGCGGCGCGCGGCAGGAGATATACACCGGCAGAGGTGCCGCGCAAGAAGGAGAAGATCGGTTACGTTATGACAGAGAATACCAGAGAGATTGTACTTGGCGTGCTCACGGGAATCAGTGAGAACGGAATATACAGCCACATGGCGGTGAGAGGGGCGCTTGAGCGGTATCAGTACCTCTCCAAGAGGGACCGGGCATTTATCACGCGGGTCTGTGAGGGAACGGTCGAGCGGATGATCGAGCTCGACTATATCATCGACTGCTACGCCACGGTGCCCGCCGACAAGATGAAGCCCGTGATCCGCGACATCTTAAGAAGCGCCGTATATCAGATTCTCTTTATGGACAGCGTGCCCGACGCGGCGGCTGTCAATGAAGCCGTGCGCCTCACGCAGCAGAAGGGATTTTATAACCTGAAGGGCTTTGTGAATGCCGTTCTCCGGAATATCATCCGGAACCGCGAGGAGATCCCCTATCCGGACGCGAGGGCGGAGAAATCGAAGTATCTCTCCGTGACCTATTCCATGCCTCTCTGGCTGGTCGAGGAGTGGCGGGAGGAGTACGGGGACTTCATCACGGAGCGGATGCTGCAGAGCTTCCTGCGGGAGAGGCCGACCGTGGTCCGCTACAAGACGGACCGCGTTCAGGCGAGGACCATCACGGAATCCCTGATCTCCCAGGGCGTGACCGTGAGGAAGGGACCCTATCTCCCCTACAACTACCTGATCTCCGATTTCAATTATCTGCCCGCGCTCGCGGCATTTCAGTCCGGCTGGATCTTCCCGCAGGACACGAGCTCCATGCTGGTGGCGGAGATCGCAGCCCCGGACAGGGGGGACCACGTCATCGACATGTGCGCCGCGCCGGGCGGCAAGAGCCTGCATCTGGCGGACAAGATGGCGGGCTTCGGCATGATCGAGGCCCGGGATCTCACGGAGGAGAAGGTGGCGCTCATCAGGGAAAATGTCCGGAGAGCGGACGATATCAACATCCGCCCGGCCGTCATGGACGCCCTGACCTTTGACCAGGACTCCGTCGAGAGCGCGGATATCGTGCTCTGCGACGTGCCCTGCTCGGGACTTGGCGTCATCAGCAGGAAGTCCGATATCAAATACAGGATTTCGCCGGAAAAGCGGAGTTCCCTTGTGGAGCTGCAGCGCGCGATCCTGAAAAATGCGGCCGCCTATGTGCGGCCGGGCGGACACCTGATCTACAGCACCTGCACCATCGGCCGGCAGGAGAACCAGGATAATCTGGAGTGGTTCCTCGAGCATTTTCCCTTTGAGGCGGAATCGCTGGATCCCTATCTGCCGCGCGAGCTGCGCCGTCTCACGACGGAGAAGGGCTATCTGCAGCTGATGCCCGGCGTGCACGACACGGACGGCTTCTTTATCGCCAGGGTGAGAAAAACCGGTACGCAGGGGATGCGGGTATGATGAAAGAACTGACATCCATGACGGCGGAGGAGCTGGCCCTTGCCGCGGCAGAGGCGGGAGAGCCGCCCTACCGCGCGAAGCAGCTCACCGAGTGGATTCACCAAAAAGGCGCGGTTTCCCTGGATGAGATGAAGAATCTGCCGAAGGAATTCCGGCGGAAGCTGGCGGAGTCATACACGCTCGCGGCACCGGAGATCAGGGATCTTCAGGTGTCCGGCCTGGACGGGACGAGAAAGTACCTGTTCCGCTTCGCGGACGGCGCCGCCGTTGAGAGCGTGCGCATGTCGTATCACCACGGACACACGGTCTGCGTCTCCTCACAGGTCGGCTGCCGCATGGGCTGCACATTCTGCGCCTCCGCCATAGGGGGCCTTGTCAGGAACCTGACGGCCGGCGAGATCCTCTCGCAGGTGTACGCGATCGGGAGAGAGACGGGGGAGCGGGTCTCCAATGTCGTGATCATGGGCACCGGGGAGCCGCTCGACAACTATGACCAGGTAATTCGCTTTATCCGCATACTGACGGCGCCTTACGGGCTCAACTTAAGCGAGCGGTCCGTGACGCTTTCCACCTGCGGGCTTGTCCCCGGCATCAGACGCCTGAAGGACGAGAACCTGGCCGTAAGCCTCGCCCTATCCCTTCACGCGCCCGACGATGAGCTCCGGCGGAAGCTGATGCCGGTGGCGAAGGCGTACCCGCTGCAGGAGATCCTCGCGGCCATGAGGGAGTATTACGCCGCGAATCACCGGCGCCTCACCTTCGAGTACAGTCTCATCAGGGGAACCAACGATACCGCGGCCTGCGCGGACAGACTGGCCGCCCTTCTTAAGGGCATGAACTGCCTGGTGAACCTGATTCCGGTCAATCCCGTCAGGGAAACTTCCTACAAAGCCACGAGCCGTCAGGGAGCGGAGGCCTTCAAGAAAAAACTTGAAAATCATGGAATTCATGTTACTATTAGAAGGGAAATGGGCCGTGATATAGACGGCGCATGCGGGCAGCTGCGGCGGCGCGCAATCACTATGGATGAGTATTTATGAAATCTTTTTCCGCTACGGATGTAGGACTTAAAAGGAAAATCAATCAGGACAGTATATTCGCCTCGGATGAACCGGTCGGCAATCTTCCCAATCTGTATATCGTCGCGGACGGCATGGGCGGGCATAACGCGGGAGACTTCGCGTCGCGCTACACCGTCAATACGATCCGCGAGTATATCGAAGCCAGCAGAGAGAAGAACCCGATCAAGCTCATAAGCGGGGCGATTCAGCTTGCCAATAAAGGAATATTAAGAGAAGCTGAGGAACACGAGGAGATGTACGGCATGGGCACAACCGTCGTCGTGACAACGGTGATCGGTCCCTACGCCTATACGGCCAATGTGGGCGACAGCCGCCTCTACCTGTTTGAGGACGGCGCGGTGCGCCAGGTGACGAAGGACCACTCACTTGTTGAGGAAATGGTGAGGATGGGCGAGATCACCGCGGAGGAGGCGAGAGTGCATCCCGACCGCCATATCATCACGCGGGCTGTCGGCGTGACGCCGGACGTGGCCGCTGACTTCTTCGATTATCAGGTGCCGCCGGGCACGGTGGTCCTCATGTGCTCGGACGGTCTCACTACGATGGTATCTGACGATATGATTGCGGAGATTCTGAATGGGGGAGGATCTCTTCGTGAACGGACAGAGGCACTGATCGCGAGGGCAAATCAAAACGGCGGAAAGGACAATATCGCGGTTCTCCTTGCGAGACCGGACGCGGACGAGGTATAAACATGTTAAAATCAGGAGTCATGCTGGCAGACCGCTATGAGATCGTCGGAAGAATCGGTTCCGGCGGCATGGCGGATGTCTATAAAGCACTTGATCATAAACTGAACAGGAATGTCGCTGTCAAGGTGATGAAGCCGGAGTTTCAGAGCGACAGCACATTCATTTCCAAATTCCGACGTGAGGCGCAGGCTGCCGCGGGTCTCGCGAATCCCAACATTGTGAACGTCTATGATGTCGGGGAGGACGAGGGAAGCTATTATATCGTGATGGAGCTTGTGGAAGGCATCACGCTGAAGGAGTATATCGCCAAGAAGGGCCGTCTCTCCGTCCGCGAGGCGACCAGCATCGCGATTCAGGTAGCGATGGGACTTTCCGCGGCGCATGACCAGGGAATCGTACACCGCGACGTCAAGCCGCAGAATATCATTATCTCCACGGACGGAAAAGTCAAGGTGACGGATTTCGGCATCGCCCGGGCGGCGTCATCCAACACCATAAGCGCCAACGCCATGGGATCCGTCCATTACAGCTCTCCCGAGCAGGTCAGGGGCGGCTATTCCGACGCGAGATCGGATATTTATTCCCTCGGCATCTCTCTTTATGAGATGATTACGGGGCGCGTCCCCTTTGACGGGGAGACGACGGTCGCGATCGCGATCAAGCATCTTCAGGACGAGATGGAACCGCCCTCTCATTTTGTGTCCGATCTGCCCTATTCACTGGAGCAGATTATCTACAAATGTACCCAGAAGGGAGTCGACCGCCGCTATCAGAACATGAGCGAGGTGATCACGGATCTCAAGAGATCGCTCATGGAGCCGGACGGGGACTTCGTGGAGATCGCGCCTCTTGCGGATCAGGCGGCTACAGTCGCCATTTCTCCCGCGGAGCAGGCGGCGATCCGGGCCGCCGGACGGACGGGAACGGCCAGGCAGGAGACAGTGCCTGCCGGGGGCGGAACGCCGCCCGCCTACTCCTCCATCGAGAACGCGAAGAAGGGCGTGGAGACCTCCTATGACGAGGATCCGGAGGACGAGTACGAGGAGGACGAGGACTCCAATCCCGGACTTGAGAAGGCACTTACCATCGGCAGCTTCGTTCTCTGCGGGCTGATTATCGCGATTCTTCTCTTCTTTATCCTGCAGGCCGTCGGCATTCTCGGGAAAAAGAAGGATGCGGACGCGGATACGCAGACCCAGACGCAGACCCAGACCGCGGCGCCCGCCGCAGCCGGGACGGACGCTGAGTCCTCCGCCGATAACGCGGAGGGAATCGAGGTGCCTCCGCTCGTCGGCATGACCGAGGATGAGGCGAAGGAGACCGCGACGCAGAAGGGACTTGATGTGCGTCTTCTCGGCGAAAAGGGCTCCGACCAGCCTCAGGGAAATATCATTGAGCAGGAACCTGCCGCGGGAACCTACGTGGCGAAGAACTCCACGATCAGCTACTATATCAGCAGCGGTCCGGAGACCACCGCGATACCCGCCGTCGTGAATCTGCCTTCCGCGGACGCCGAGAGCGCGCTGCAGGCGGCCGGATTTACCAATATCAGAACAGAGAACGCGAACAGCGAGACCGTCGCGAGAGGCAGCGTCATCTCGGTGACGCCCGCCGAGGGCGAGATGGCCATGTCCTCCGCCGAGATCGTCCTTACGGTGAGCACGGGTCCGGAAAATGCCCCGGATGTCAGCGTCCCCAATTACAGGGGACAGACCGGCGATTACGCGAAGGAGGACGCCGAGTCGCTCGGCCTCATCGTCTCGTTCAATTACGGATCGGTCGATGATCTCAACGAGGGAGACGTCATGGGCCAGAGCATCGAGGGCGGAAGCGAGGTTCCTGCGGGATCAGAGCTGATTCTGACCATCAACGACGCCGAGAAGGCGGCGGAACAGGGGCCTGAGACGGCCGGAACGGATGCGGAGACGACCGCTGCGCCGACGCCCGCGCCGACACAGGCAGCGGGACAGACGGAGAGCGGCGCGGAGACGCCCGACGCGGCACAGAGCACGGACGCCGCTGCGGCCGGGGCACAGACCGGGACGGAGCAGACGGCGGATGCCGCGGGCTGGACAACCGCCGCCAATCTGGGAGCTGCCCCCAACTATAACGGGGGAGCCTACCGCCTGATTCTGGTGCAGACGGTGAACGGCGAGGAGGTCCGCACGACCGTGGAGGAGAGCGAGAGCGCGCTGACCTTCCCGCACCTTCTCAACCTGACGGGCGCGGCGGGCGTGTCCGACGGCCTGGTGCAGCTTGAAGAGCGCCAGGAGAGCGGAGAGTACACGCCGCTTGTTCAGTGGCCGGTGACATTCGCGGCCGGGAACTGATCTGTATGAGAGGAAAAATCAGAAAAGCCATTGCCGGATTCTTCTACGTTGACGTGGGAGAATCCGGTATTTATAAATGCAGGGCGCGCGGCATCTTCCGGAAGGACGGAGTAAAGCCGCTGACGGGCGACGACGCCGAGATTGAGATCACGCATGAGGGCGACCGGGAGGGGAACGTCACCTTCCTCTATGAAAGAAAGAACATGCTTCTGAGGCCGCCCGTCGCCAATGTCGATCAGGCCCTGATTCTTTTTGCCATGAGGACGCCGGATCCGGCCCTTCTTCTTCTCGACCGCTTCCTCATTGCGGCCGGAAAAGAGCGGATTCCCTGCGTCATCTGTTTCAACAAGGCGGATCTCGCGGCCGGGACGGACATGGACCGGATCCGCTCCGAATACAGGGACTGCGGTGCGCCGGTCCATTTTATCAGCATTAAGGAGAGGGACGGCGTCGACGAGGTCCGGGAGATTCTCCGGGGAAAGACGACCGTTCTGGCCGGCCCTTCCGGCGCGGGCAAATCATCGCTCACGAACGCGGTGCAGACCGGAACGGTCATGGAGACCGGTGAGATTTCAAAAAAGCTGGCCAGAGGAAAGAACACGACCCGGCACTGCGAGCTGATTTATGTGGAGGAGGACACCTGGCTTTGCGATACGCCGGGATTCACCGCCCTTGACACCTTCGGAATCGAAAAGGAACAGCTGGATTCATTCTATCCGGAATTTGAACCCTACAGGGACGGCTGCTATTTTCAGGGCTGCGCCCACATCCACGAGCCGGACTGCCGCGTAAAAAGCGCGGTCGCGGACGGGCGCGTGAGCAGGGTGAGGTATGAAAACTACGCTGCCATTTACGAGGATCTTAAAGAACAGGAGAGGAGAAAATACAGATGAAAACCATTCTTGCACCTTCCATTCTTTCCGCCGATTTCGGAAATCTCGCCGGGGATATCCGCCTGGCCGGCGAGGCGGGCGCGCCCTGGGTTCATATCGATGTCATGGACGGGGTTTTCGTCCCCAACATCTCCCTGGGCCTGCCGGTTGTGGAGTCGATCCGGAAGCACTCGGACCTGTATTTTGATGTTCACCTCATGATTGTGAACCCGGAAAAATACCTGAAGCGGTTCGCGGAGGCGGGAGCTGACAGCATCACCTTCCATTACGAGGCCGCGGAGGATCCCGCAGCCTGTATCAGAGAGATACACAGCCTGGGGAAGAAAGCCGGCATCTCCGTCAAGCCGGCGACACCGGTGGACGTGCTGCTTCCCCTTCTCGACGATCTGGATCTCGTCCTCATTATGACTGTGGAGCCGGGATTCGGCGGACAGGGATATATCGACGGCATGACGGAAAAGATCCGCTCCCTGAGGGCGGTGTGCGAGGAGCGGGGCATTCCGATGGATATTCAGGTGGACGGCGGCATCAAGCGTGACAACGTTCATGTCGTCCTCGAAGCCGGCGCCAACGTGATCGTAGCGGGCAGCGCGGTCTTCGGCGGGGACATCGCCGGCCGCGTGGAGGGCTTCCTTGAGGAATTCCGGAAGGCTGAAAGATGAAGACAGTGATTGCGGCAGGAGGGCCTCTCTCTCCTGCCTTTTTAGAGAAAACGCTGAAAGAGAGCACCTGCGACTATCTGATCGCCGCGGACAGGGGACTGGATGTGTGCCTCGAAGCGGGCGTGCTGCCGGATCTCATACTCGGCGATTTCGACAGCTCGAGGCGGGCCGCCGGGCTTCCGCCTGAGATCGAGAAGCTCAGATATCCCTGCAGGAAGGATTATTCCGACCTGGAGGCCGCCTTTCACGAGGCCGTTGACCGGGGAAGCGAAGAGATCACGGTGCTGGGCGCCGTGGGCGGAAGACTGGATCATTTTCTCGCGGCGGTGATGAACCTGACAATTCCGCTTAAGGCCGGCGTTCCGGCCCGCATTATCGATGAGAACAATGAGATCCGGCTCTTTGAGAAGGAGTTCTGCATCACGGCATCTTATGCGGCGGGGCGGTATCTCTCCCTCCTGCCCCTGGCCGGACGGGTTACGGGGCTGACTCTCAGGGGCGTCAGTTATCCCGTCCGCGGGGCGGAGCTTTCGGCGGACTGCGCGTCTTTTGGAATCAGCAATGAGATCACGGGGCCGGAGGCCTGCGGAGAATGGGCTCGGGGGACTCTGATCGCCGTGCTGTCGAAGGACGCATGAGGCTTGACAACCCGCCGGGAGAAGGGTATATTGTAATTCTTACCAGGGCTTGTACTGGTTTCGACGGGGGTTCTGAAGTCGGGGAAGCCATCCGCGGGCCGGACCGCGTAAAAACCGGAACTTCTAAATTTAATTGACAACAATAGAGTTGCAGTAGCGGCGTAAGTCCGCTCGTCGGCCCGGTTGTACCTGTGCTCCCGGTCACCGGCGTCATGATCACAGGAAACGATATGCGCAAAGCTTTGAGCGCATAGTCGTATTATGAAGCTACTGACGCCCCGAGGCTGCTGTTTGCCGCCGGGCGGAGGGAATGTAAAGAAGCAGCTGTGATGGGAGATGCCCTGAGGGACGGGCTTTCGGACGCGGGTTCGATTCCCGCCAGGTCCAGACCTGAAGAGGTGCCGGAAATTCGATAAACATCAGTGTTTATGCGGGTTTCCGGCACTTTTCTTTTGCCATAAAACGAAGGGGAAAACGCTTTTTGTAACATGTTTTTCGCTGTTTTGTTACAGCTTTTGTTACAGATTTCAGCCGCCTGTAAAGTCGATAATCGCATTACTCGCGGCATTCTTAGCCATGGAGTGCCGGTATACGGATCGCATAATATTATTGGTGCGCCATCCTCCGATCGCCAGTATATCCGCCTCGCTGATCCCATGGGCGTGGCAGTATGACGCGAAGAAATGACGGCAATCATGTAGACGATAGTGCGGAAACCTGTATTTGTCCAGAAAGTACCGGAAAGCCTCTGAAAGACCGGCAGGGGAATATCTGGTTATATAGCCGGATGACCGGATCCTGTCCGCGATAAAAGGAGAGATCTGGACAAATCGATTTGATTCCGCTGTTTTCGGGGTTTCCTTAATATGGGGGAAACCGTCGTGGTCATAGACGGCAGAACGATGGATGTGCAGCACGTTGCCGTCATTCAGGTCCTCCGGTAAAAGCGCACAGATCTCTCCCCTGCGGAGCCCGAGGATGGCCAGATGGACCGGAACTTCCAGCGGGTGGTTGTGGAGAAGCACCAGAAGCATCTTCATCTCCGTTTCAGAAGGACACATCGCATCGTAGCGCTTTCTTTCCGGCAGGATCACCTTAGGAGGACGAATCCCGTCTTCTTCCATGACGGATCCGATCAGGGAAATATAATTGACGATAGTTTTCGGGGACCTCCCTCTCTGGACAAGGTCATCAGCGACGGCCTGCAGGTCGCTCCGAGTAATTGCATCCGTTGTCTTTGCCATAAGGAGGTTGTGACGCTTTTCCAGTTCGAGCCTGACTGTCTCATAGCCGCGGATGGTCGCAGGACTTCTTTTACCTTCGCGGTTTGCGATGTATCGGGCGAAAGCCATGCCGAGCGCATGCGAGTCGACGAGTTGCTTGCTGTTGGCCAGATACTCGGATACCTGCGATGTCAGCTCCGCCCGGCTGCCAGCGGTGAACCGCTTAATCTTATAATTTCCGTTCAGATCCTTTCCGACCCTTACTACAGTGGTAAATTTGCCGGTTTTTGTCTTGGTGATTTTCATATGCGCCTCCCTACCGGTAACTACAAAAAACAACATAAAACGCACGTGATCACTCGCGTGCGTTCCGGAGGCGTGTTATAATCATTACGTTTGGTTCTTTTAGCACACCTTCGGGTCTGCGACTGCCCGCCCTGCGCCAACAGGGCGGGCTTTTTAGCGAGACGCCTGTTCCATAAGGGCATCGGTGAGCACCTTTGAAAAATTCAGATTATTTTTTTCACCGAATGTATTTAACCAGGCGGGGATAGTGATGTTCTTACGAACAGATTTGCCACCATATTTCTCTGCGTAGGCTTCCATATCCAGAACAATAAGATTGACAAAAGAACCGTCTGGGACCGCAACACTGGTATAATCACGCGGAGCCGGATAAGGGTTTCCGTCTTCCAGTTCGTCAAGAATCCAACCGGATGCGGCGTCAGTAGCCATTTCAATCGCGTCGATCAGAGAATTGCCTTCTGTAACGCAGCCGGGAAGGTCAGGAACTTCCACTGTAAAACCTTCTTTGTTGATACACGGCGTAAAAATTGCCGGATAAATCAGCTTCATAAATATATCCTTTCTGGGGCTCATTTGAGCCCCGCCTGCTTGAGTATTGAATTTGCTGTTCTGATGTCCAGATCTCCTTTGTGAAAGGGAATAGTTACTTTTCCGGGCTTTGTCGGATGTTTGTATTGTTTGTGAGAACCGACCTGTTTTTTAAAATACCATCCGTTTTCTTTGATGAGTTTTTCGATTTCTTTTGCTGTCATGTGTCCTCCTTACAAGTATTATTATACGCATAATACGCATAAATGTCAAGGGGAAAATACGCATAGCGCGCATAAATAAAGTCGTGCATTGCAGTATGACATAATAGAATCGAAACGATATGTTTACTTTAAAACGCCTCTTAAGCCTGCTCCCGGATGTCTTCTGTGGTATTCATGGCAGATCCAGCCGGTTCGGACACAATTCCAAAGGTTTTCTCATAGGCCGCCTCGGCTTCGGCTACTCCTTCAGGAGTACCGAGCAGGCGGCCTTCCTCCATTTGCGCCGGCGCAATTCCCGCCGCCTTCTTTCCCTCTTCGACGCTGTGCACCCAGTCCATACAGAAGTTATAAATCACTTCCAGAGTTTCGGTGTTTGTTTTGGCAAGCATCTCGATCAGCCTTACAGCGAGTTCTTTCTGTTCGCTGTCTGTCTTCAAAATCTCAGTGATATAGGATGCGATCAACTCATTTCTGCTGGGTTCCAGGAACATATCTCCATCTCCGTTCCGGAGCCAGTCGGGGTTGACATTGAATTCCCGAACGATGGACGTGAACATCTGATCCGATACGCCGTTTCGCCCAGTCTCAATATCTGACACGGCTGATTTTCCGACCCCGACCCTTTTCCCAAAACGTTCCATAGTCATGTTCAGAACGTCTTTTCTCAACATGCGAATTCTTTCATTTATAGTCATTTCCTTAACCCTCCTAATGCCGAATATACCATACGGGAAACAGAAGAGCAACAGAAAAGTACGTTAAACGAACAAGAATCTATTGACAAAGTACGTATAACGAATTATGATGTACGTGGAACGAACGGAGAGATTCGTGAAGACGCCGCTTCACATATGCGAAGCATAACAAATCTTAAATGACACTTGACCTGTCATTTAAATCCATCTCGAAACCTAAAGGAGGACCATATGAAAATATACAAGGTCTCAGAGATACAAAAGTGCCTGAATGACGCACTGGACTACTTCAACAGATTTGATCCTGATGCAAAAGTATTGACCAGAGAGCCGGACGACGCGATGGACTACAAGAGCGCCAGCATCATATACGAGACCGTCAGCAGAAACTTGGCCAAAGAAGGAATAAACATGATCCCGGTCATTATGATTCCGATGCCGGCCGAAATGTACAAGAAGTAAATCATGCGGGACGCTTTGGAAGACAGCGGATTCCTCCCTCAAAAGCTTCGAGACGATAACCTGGATATGCCTTTCCCCACATATCCGCACACATATAGCCGCTGTGCCGGTTCGAGCCCGGCCGTCCCGATTTTACAAAGAATCTTTGTAAAACACAGAAAAATACAACGAAAGGAGGTGAGCAGATGTCTGAGAAGGAAATGGTCCAGTCCATCACAGAGGTATATGCATTCAAGATGGGAGAACGTGAAAGAGCCTTCATGGAAGGTTTCGCGACAGGAGTAAAGCAGAACGAGCTTCGTCACCAGGAAAAGCGGAAGAAAACAAGTGAGGACAGAGAGGAGGATCGAAATGAAATCTGACCCCGGAAAGATCATTTTGGAAACGGCAGCGGCGAGGGCCGGATATGGCCGTCAGCAAAAGCAGATGTGCAGTCTCATGCATATTAACCAGAGGACCTATCAGAACAGGAAGAAGGACTCGGGGACGATGACCTTAAGCGAAATCAGACGGATTGATAAGGTGACGCCGATGAGCAATGACGAGATCGTTCGGCTGGTAAGAGGGACGTCATGAAGAAACCGAAACAGATCATCTTCCGGATCCGGAGCGACAGGAATCTCCATCGTACACATGACATCGGTATTGTGACGAGCGATGAAAGCAAGGTTTATCAGAAAGCCAGAGACTGCGGCATACCCGCAGAGGAGGCGGACGAGATCGTCAACTGGTTCCACGATGCCAGAGAGGGAGACATGTACCGGGTACTGAACAGATGGGAAAGGGTGACGCATATTGTGGTGTGCCGGGATCCGGGCCCGCACTGGGCTGCGCCGATTGCGCCGGCGCAAAAGAAGAAGCGCGGAAAGCCTCGGAAGAAAGGATAAGGGATGATATCGAATCAGGAAATACAGGATGTGCTTAATGAGATCCTGGAATCGAAGTTATACAAGTCCGTCGTGGATCTGAATTACTATCCGCCGGAGGAGGTTATCCTTGTCAGAAGAAAGATGGGATACCGGCCGATGTGGATCCCGATCAGCCGCGCGATCCGCGAGCCGGATCCGAAGATCGCGGTCCGAAGAGAAGTAGCAAGACATTTGGAGGGAGGAAAATTCGATGCACGATTATATACTCCTGCAGTCTCCTGACGGGGCGATCTATGATCGCGAGATGCAGCTGATTGAAACGTCCACTCAGTCAGAGCGCAAGCGCTATGAGCGTCTGGTCGGTGAGGACTGGAAGGTCGTCGGCAGGATCCGCACGGAACTCAGCCGGCAGGAGATCAGGACAGGGATTGGCTATCAGTTCATGCATGAAGCACAGCTTCTGAGGCAAAGACTCAGGGAGGTGACGGGATGATCAGGGAGTGGCTGATGGAAGCGTGGGATGAAGCACAGGATCTTGTGACGTTCGACAAGGAGGAGAGCTGGAAGAACGCGGCGATCAATGCCGCAGTTGTCGTATTCGGGCTGATGTACATCTGCGGATGGTCCGTCTTTGAGAACGACGGAGCCTGGTGGGCGGCAGCGGGATTGATCCTGATCAGCGCGGCCGCGATCGGATCGATCCTTTGGGCGAACAGAAGGGAGGATACATGGGACTGACAAATAGAGCACAGGCATACATGAACAGGATCATGGGTGTCGCCGAGCGGTACGAGGAATTGTCGCCGTTCGAGATCGAACGGGAAATGGGTCGGATTTCGGAAGAAATCGCGCATGACAGAACTGTTTCTTCGTCGGAGAAAACCATCCTGTTCAAAGAAGTGAACACATGGAGGTGATGCCAATGGGCTGGACGGAACCAGAGGTTATGCGGGCGCTGGCCCCATACAGGAACCGGATGCAGGGCGTGAAACGAATATACAAGTATCCGCAGCACAGGATGCTTGGATATATTGCGGAGGGTGACAACCGGGAATATGTCTTGGAGAACATCAGCCCGGAAATGATACCGGGGGACGTGGCGAGAAGGCTTTATGAGGAGCTTTACAGGCAATAAAAAAGACGGCTCTGCAAAGCCGCCTCCGGTGAGATAACCACCTAAATTAGGACCGCTTCCAGTATAACACGGGGATGGCGGTCATGCAAATCAAAAAACAAGGGGATGCGTCCCCTTGAGGACTTGATTGAGACATTAAAGTTAGGACCACATCCATGGGTTATATCAAAAAGAGATGGTGGTGCGCCCATGGCTGCCAGGTCATGGAGTACCACACAAGCAGAAGGTACCCTCCGGGAGAGAAGAGGAGCGGGAAGAAGAACCCCACGCCTGAGAAACAGCAGGAGAGGAACACCCGCCGGAAGAGGATGCAGATCCAGAGGCTCATCCTCAACAATTTCGATGAGGGGGACAAATGGATCACGCTCACCTACTCCGAGGATCATGCACCCGATGACATGGACGCCTGCATGAAGAACGCGGCCGCCCTAAACCGCCATCTGAGGAAGATATACGGGAAGGCGGAGACGCCGTTCCGGTGGATCAGGAATATCGAGATGACGAAGCGGGGAATCTGCCATATCCACCTGCTCGTGAACGCGCTTTCGGGCACAGACATCGGCAAGGAGATCCGCGAATGGTGGAAGGAGCGCTTCGGGAAGATCGCGAGGATCCAGGACACTTACCTGGACGGGGCATTTTCGAGCCTTGCGGCCTATCTGGCCAAGACACAGAGGGATGAGGACGGAAAGTGCGTCAGCAGGTATTCGCGCTCCCGGAATCTGGTCGACCCGGTTCCGGACGTGCAGGAGTATGTCCGGTGGAACGCAATGGCCAGGGGCGAGTGGAAGGAGATCCGGATCCCGAAGGGCTACGAGCTCGTCAGGGAGTCGGTCTACGAGGGCGTGGACGAGGCGACGGGCTATCCATACCGGTATTACACGCTGATCAGGAAAGGCGGATAGGATGTACAGGACACATATCTATATCGAGACGGACACGAGGGCGCCGCAGTCGGTGCCGCGCTGGTACGGCTATGTCCTGACAGTGGACGGCCGGACGGAGACGCGGGAGGCCTTCGGGACTATGACCGGGACCTTCCATGAAACCGTCCTGACGGCCGCCTGCAGGGCCCTGGGACGCTTTACACAGAACTGCGAGATCGTGATCCACACAGAGGACGGGTATGTGGCCGGCATGTTCTCCCGCCAGCTCCCGGCATGGGAGGCGAACGGATACAGAACGAAGAAAGGAGAAGCACTGAAAGACGCGGAGCTCTGGCGTGAGCTGCGCGCGAAGACGAGAAACCAGAAAATCAGCTTTGAAACAGGACGCCACTCGTTCAGCGAGTGGCTGATCGGTGAGATGAAAAGGAGGACCGAACAGAATGTTCGATAAATTCGGGGAAATGGGATCCGCGGAGGAGCTGAATACGCTCGCCGCCAATCTGAGGGCAGAGGGAGATTTTGACAGCATCCGGGATCTGGCAAAGGAGAACGGGCTGGAGGGCGCATTCGCACAGGCGTTTATCGATGGAGAACTGGATTTCCTATGTGATACGCAGACAGCTGCGTTCGGGAAAATCGAGGTCGAAGCGGCAAAAACGGATCTGAAAAACTGTATCACGGAAGACTGGGTGGAGTATATCAAGGCTGAATGCATGCGCTCAGATGAGATGGCGGCAGCGGTACGGAAGAAAGGCAAAGATCTTCCGGGATGCATCGCGAAGCTGCTCACCTGGTCCTTCAGCAACCAGAAGAAGGTCCCGCCTGAGGTAGTGAAGGCAGCAAAGATCAATGGAGCGCGCGTGACGCTCGGCATTCCGAACATGGCGCAGGCGAAGCGGATCATCCGCGAGTACTACCTGGGAGGCGACACGAGATGAAGTGGAAGAAGATCATGGCGGTTCCCTTCCGGGGAGTGCCGGAGGAAACGCCGGAGGACACGATCCTTTACGCGGACGTCTTTACACGGGAAATATCAGAGAGCGAGCACCTTTTCGTGGACCTCTATACCACGGACCGGCAGCGGCCTTCGGTCCGGCGGGCGTACACAGAATCTGACTTCGGTATGTGGTATGTCGGGGACGGGGGAACCGCGGTCAGAAAGATCGACAACTTCCCTTACGGCGATCTGGAAATCGACAGAAGCATCACGACTTCTCCGGACACGGCCGTGATCCCGGATGAGTCGGTCGGCCTGATCCGGAGCTTTACCGGCCAGAGCCACACCCCGTACCACTGGCACAGGCTCCTCCTCTATCACGAGGAAGGCATTCTGCGGGAAAAGATCCGCAGGCGGGAGGAAAAGAAGAGGGATGCCTGCCGGCAGCGGGACGAGCACATGCCGGCCATACCGGAAGACTTCCGGAAATGGACTGAGTCCGCCCTGCTCCCCGAGGAGTATCTCTACTACAAACGGCACGGATCCTACGCAGACTACTTCTGCTCCGCATGCGGGACTGAGACGACGAAGCGGATCGTGCCGCACGTGCAGTACCCGGACAGCATCGTGGACGGCACCATAGAGGCGCCTAAAAGCGGGAACACCATGCGGTGCCCGTTCTGCGGGAAATGGGCCATGCTGAAGCCCAGAGGACGCGCAAAGGGCGTCTACGGCCTCTCAAGACCGTGCTATCTCATCCAGAAATACGGCAGCGGGATCGTGGTCCGGTATTTCGAGAACGAAAAATACTTCAGCGTGGACGACAAGGCGTATATCCGGGTGACAGAAGTCGTAAGAGGCTTCCTGATTCCCGGCGAAAAGCTCCAGATGGACTACCACAAGCACAGCGCATGGACGGGACAGAACTTCTGGGATTACGTGAATCTGGACGGCATGGCGAACATCGTGGACAAGGCGGGGCCGGTGTACCCGGGAAGCTTTCGGGAGCTGGACGGCACGAAGTGGCAGTATTCAGCCCTCATGGAATATGCCCGCGCCTGCAGAAGCGGCGTGCGCGCGATCCGCTACCTTGAGGCATACAGGAACAGCCCCTGCCTCGAGATGGCCGTGAAGACCGGTCTGACGGAGATGGCGGAGGATATCGTGAAGGGCATCCTGAGAATCGGAACAGGGAAGCCGTGGGAAGCACTCGGCATCAGGAAGGAAAGCATGGACGTCCTGATCCGGCACAAAGGAGACTTCACGTCCAGGAAGATCCTGCGGATCGAAGAGGAGCTGGGGCAGCGGTGGGGCGCAGACATGGAGGAGAGGCTGATTAATATCAATCCGGATGCTGAGGCGCTGAAGCATCTGCTCGGATATATGAGCCCGCACCGCATGCTGAAGTACACATGCGGGCAGAGTCATATAGATCCGGACGCGTCCCTCATTTGCGCCGGCGCAATTGAGACCCTGAGATCGTGCATCCGCACCTGGTCTGACTACATCGGCATGCGGGAAAGAGGCGGCTACGACCTCACGAATACCGTGTTCCTCTTCCCGAATAACCTCAGAGCAGCGCATGACAGGATGGTAATCGAACAGGAGAAGGAAAAGATCGATGCCAGGAAGATTGAGGTGAAGGAAAAGTATCCGCTCATCCGGAGACACTACAGGGGCCTGAGAAACCTCTATTTCTCCGAGGGGGAGGGCTTTTTGATCCGGCCGGCCAGAAGTGCCGAGGAGATCGTGGAGGAAGGCAGGATCCTGCACCACTGCGTGGGCGGGGACGGATATCTGGAAAAACACAATGAAGGCAGGAGCCTGATCCTGATGCTGAGGCACGAGGAGGAGCCGGAGATCCCATTTGTCACGGTCGAGATCACACCTGCTGGAACGATCCTGCAGTGGTACGGGATGTACGACAAAAAGCCGGACCGGGAGATGATTGACGCGTGGCTCGGAAGATACACGGAGCACCTTAAGGAACTTCGTGAGGAAGCTGAACGGCCGAGAATCATGGCTTTGGCCTGAGAGGAGGATGGATGAACGAAATGGAGATCCGCACAGGAGAAACAGCAGTGCGCGCAGAGGAAGCATATCACCAAATGTCACTCGATGAGTGGCTGGAGTCGAAGAACCGCATCCGGAAAATGATCCGCATGGCCAAAACCTCGTTCGTGGTCATAGGATACGAGCTCCGGAAGATCGAGGAGACAAAGGCTTACGAGATGGACGGCTATGCCTCCCTGGCGGAATTTGCCGAGGCGGAGTATGACTTCGCCCCATCCATGACATCCCGTCTCATCGCCGTAAACAAGGCTTTCTCGGAAGGGGGATACTCGGACGTCCTGATCGACGAGGCAGAAGGCTTCTCCTTCTCGAAGCTCGTTGAGATGAAGGATCTGGAGCCGGGGGACCTGACACTGATCCATCCGGACGCGACGCGGGAGGAGATCCGCGAACTGAAGCGGTTCAATAAGGCGGCCAGAGCCGAAGAAACCGCAGAAAACCCGAGGGAGACAGAATTTGGCATGAATCCTCCGGAGGAGGCGGAAGCGGCAGCGGGAGCCCCGGAAAACCCGGCAGAGGCGCCGCCTGCGTCCCCGCATGCGGAATGGATCGGTGCATTTTTTAAAAAATACCCGGAGATCGCAGAGGAACTGAAGGAGACGGGCTTTGCCGACGGGAACCGGGAGACCCTGATTGACCGGGTGATTCCCTCCGGGAACAGGACATTCGTCTGGAAAACCATGTTCGTATCCATGTTCACGGACGCGATCCGGATCAAGAAAATGGGAAGAGGAAATATTGAGATGCCCTGGGCGGAATTCTTCGATACCGCGGAGGAAGTGATCAGGAATATGCCCGAAAACACCGAGGAGGACACACATGAGCTGCAACTGGGATCCAAAGACACCGGAGGAAATGGAACTGAAGGCGAAACAAACAGAGGAAACGCTCCGGAAACTCCGGAAGGCCCTGGAGACAGAGGGAGAGAAATTGAAGAAAGCACAGATGAAGGAGGAAGCGCAGAGGCTATTCGGGAGGAACCCAACGGAGGAGGAGCTGATGCAGGAGAAACTGTACGCGGTGAACCGGAAGGAGAGAAGGAAGCTCCAGAGGGAATTGCGCCGGCGCAAAAAGAAGAGCCGGAGCGCGTGACGGGAATCGTGGAAGCGGCAGCGGGAGACCCAGATGAACCGGACAGGACGCGCCGGATCGACGGTCTGGCGGCAGCGGCCGACCAGTTCGCGGAAACCCTGTCCACCCGGATCGGATCCGGGGACTATGCAAAAGCCCGCCTCATCCTCCCGCAGCTTGACACGGTTCTTGAGAAGCTCATCGCGGAACTGGGAGGAGAATCATGAACGGGTCTGTCAGGTATGCCGGAGACGGCAGAAGCATGTATGGGATATACATGATCAAGCGCGTCAGGAAGATCCTGAAGCCGGGGCGGACCTACAGGATCCCGGTTGAAAAGGGAGACGGGGCCGGACAGCGCCGAACCTTCTATGTACCGATGACCCTGATCGCCTGCTATCCGAATTTCTGCCTCTTCAAAAGACGGGGAAGGTTAGGATATATCAGGGAGAGCATCAAGTACATGGAAGTCGCGAACGCGGTCGTTCCGGAAGAGTACAAGGAGGCCCTCATGAACCGCCTGAGGCCGGAGGGAGCTGATGCCGGCATCCGCGGATACCAGAAGAGAGGGAAAGACAAATGGCAGTATCCGCCGCTTACAGAATGATGCACACCAGCCGGGCGTTTGAAACCGTATCCCGGAAAACTCTCACAAATACATGCGGCGGTCCGGTGTGGCCGCCGGAAAGGAGGTCTGATGTTTATCGATGAAAAGATCCTGATCCGGCTTATGCGGGTCGCCTATAAGGGCTCCGGCGTCTATATCGGCCGCTTTGACGGCTGGTATGTCATATCCTCAAGCTACTGGACGGCGAGCATGGCGGTCGGATGCGTATCCAACAAGGTACTTGCCGCTATCGTGGAGCTGTCCGGTCAGCTGCCGGAGGATGGGGAGGCATGGACGGCCGACAAGGGGAAAAACCAGCTGGAAGGATATGACCACAGGACCGTCGAGGAGCCGCGCTCTGACGGATCAGGGATGAGCATCGCACCGATGTATCTGCGTTCGCCGGGCGGGACGGCACTGGCAGTGCTCCAGAACGATACCGACGGGAGGATCCTCACGGTCCCGATCAACCTCGTGAACGCCTCGATTGGCATAGCAGACAGACAGAACGGAGAGGAGAACGTGGTCGGCCCCGTCTACGACGGGAACAGGGGCGCCTACTGGTACACCAACCATGCGGAGTGGCACGTGATCTCGACCAGATATGAGGAACTCGATGATATCGTCAAACACTGTGAACAGATATCGCTGGAATATGCCGTGAGGGACTGAGATGGCAAGGGTCAGGAAAATCGGGCATCCGAAGCACAAAAAGAAACCACAGAGAAAAGCACACGCATATTCAATCCTGCAGGAGGATCCGTCCTTCTGCTATCTCTGTGCCAAAGCCGGGGACAACCTGCCGCAGAGGACCGAGGAACATCACATCTTCTTCGGGACGGGGCAGCGGGACAAAAGCGAAGCGCAGGGCCTGAAGGTCAGGCTCTGCATTCCTCATCACAGGACGGGTCCGGAGGCCGTGCACCGGAATATCGATGTCTCCCGCCGCCTGCAGAGGGAAGCACAGGAGAAGTGGGAAGAGACGCATTCCCACGCCGAGTGGATGGCATTATTCGGCAGGAATTATCTGGAGACCCAGGACAGGGATCTGACTCCGACGGAACAGCTGTTTGAGGAATTCCGTGAGCTGAAGCCGAATATGGCCTCGCACATGGTAAGGATGGGGCTCGTGGAGGGCTCCAAAAACAGGCTTAAGATTCAGCTCACAAGCGGGCAGATCCTGATATATGACGGCTCGGACAAGAGCGTGAGGATATACAGGAACACTTAACAGGCCAAAAGCGGCAGCGGGAGGACGGGTATGGACGGATTGATCAGCAGGAAGGAAGCGATCAAGGCAATCGAAGAAATGGCGATGAAAAGAATGGCGGACATAAATCACAACTACATGCAGGGATTCCGGGACGCGGAGGAGGCTCTGATTGGCGTCCCTCCGAAAATGCAGTGGGTTCCCGTCATGGACGGGGACGGGCTCATGCCGGAGGTGGATGAGGAAGGGTTCAGCAGGGATGTGCTGCTGTCGTTCAGCAACTGCAATATACTTACGATCGGCCAGTACCGGGAAGACGAGGACGGCGGGGCATTTTATGACGGGGACGATTCGGAGCCGCTCACGGCGATGGGGCTGTATGTGAATGCCTGGATGCCCTTGCCTAGTCCGTACAGGAAAATGAGCTGTCAATGACTAATCAACAGGCAATCAATATACTTAATGGCTTAGAACAGTGTCTGGACGATTACTGTGAGTTAAACGACGAAGGAAAAGCCGCTTTTCGCATGGCGATAACGGCACTAGAATCGTTCGGAAATTCCGAACAGTTATCATCCGCACAGTCTGGGAACGTCCGCAGCAAGGATTGTAAAAGTACAAAGGAATACGGGTGCTCATTGGTTTGGCGGGTTTTGGACGAGATACTCAACGCATAAGGGCGATTGTTTTAAAACAGGGAGGCGGGAAGAATGATAATTAAAATTACGGAAATTGAAGCCAATGCAAGGGAGTTGCGAGAGAGCAATACACTGGCGGGCAATTTGACAATGCTTTTAAACAGGTGTTTCCAGTCACACGAACCTTTCGAAGAGGATGAAGGGGAAACAGAAGACGAGGAAAATAAAGAAGGGCGGGAAGAATGATTACAGCGGAAGAAGCGGCGGTCCGGACAGAGGAACGCGTCCAGGAGATGATCGCGGGCCAGATGGGCGAGATCGAGGAGGAAATCCTTATGGCAATCGATATGGGTTGTACCTACTGCGTCATTCATCATCAGCTCTCGCAGGAAATGAGAAGTCATCTGGCAGTCCTGGGATACAGCCTGCATGACTGTCACGGATTCGGCCAGGAAGCGTGCTGGCAGGTGAGATGGGACGGAAAGTGAGGGGACGGGATGATATTTAGCTTTGCTGCGGGATTCATTGCAGGCGCCGCGTTTATCATCGTGTTGGCGTGTGCGCTGGTTAAGAATAATGACGATTGATGCATGATAATGCGGCTTAACGACGATTGGGTGTGAACAGGGAGGAGAGGGGTGAGCTGGATGAGGACACCTTCGAAAAGTAATCCATACTGGCTGTCGAAGCACAATTTCCTGATGGTGGTGCATTTTTGCCTTCAGTACCCGGAATGGCAGCGGGAGAAGGAGGAGATTCTGCTTGACGCTCAGGCATCCGGGATCCGGTATACGGACATGCCCAAGGGGACGGCTTTCGACCCGGACCCGACCATGGAAGCCGGAGGAAGGCTCGCGGAACTCTCGAGGAGGATCGACATCATAAACAAAACCGCTTATGAGATTTCGCCGCAGCTCGCGAGATGGCTTATCAAAGGCGTTACGGAGAATTTGTCCTACGAGTCGCTTAGAAGCGCACACGGCCTGCCCTGCGGCGACAAGCAGTATCGTAAAATCAGGCAGCGGTTCTACTATGAAGTCAGCAAAAAACTGTAAAACGACCGAATGCGGGACGTAATTCCGTGTTAGTATGCTATCAGGTGAAAATGTGAAATGCCCATGAATTCACACCACTGCAGGCGGGCCGGCATCAGCCGGTCCATTTTTGTGCATTTTTTGACGGGCAGCGCGCACGGCACCTGCGCCTGCAGCCGGGGCATAAACGGCTGCGAGTGTCAACAAAAGTCACAGACAGTTTTGTCAGTTTTTCTGTCTGTGCCCTCCTTTCACGCGGAAACAGCCGGTGTTCGCGGTAAGGTGCCGGCAGGACTGCCTTTCAGGGAGAGCGGGATGCGCCACGAAAGAAAGTATATGACGATCGGGAAGCGTCTGATCCGGACACTTCCCGAATTTGCCGATATAGCAGACTCTGACGTGCGGATCGCATATCTGTCGAGTGATGAGGAGAAGAGAAAAAACCGGCGGATCGTGTTCGGGGAATGCCACAGGGTGTCAAAGCAGTATGCCTGGTGCTGCAGATACGACTTTTTTATTGTCGTGTATGAGCCGAACATTGATTATTTTACAGACACGCAGATAGAGCTTCTGATCCGGCACGAGCTGCATCATGTCGGGATTGAGTATACGGACAGAGGAATCAGATACTATGTCGTTCCACACGACGTGGAGGAATTCTGGGAGATTATTGATGAGCACGGGATAGAATGGAGTGATCGATATGCCGAGGGGACAGAACCCGAACAGCAGGAAAAACCTAAAGAGGGCATACAACGGAAAAGGCGGGTTTGACACGGAATCAGCACGGAAAGCGAAGGCAAAAAGTGACGAATCAAAACTTCAGGGAAAGAGGATCACGCAGGACCTCATGGAGCAGAGTACACCCGAGATGATCAGCGAGGCGAACCGGCGTCTCCTCCAGGCCGTCCGGCACGGCAACCTGAAGGCCTATGAGATCTGGGTGTCCATGATGGGAGAGAAGCCTCAGGATAAAGTCCAGATATCCTCACAGGCCGACGATATGGCAAAGATGGATGAGATCCTGAGGCAGATGGGGATGATCGATGAACAGTCTGACCCTGTCTCCGAAGTATAAGGCATTTCTGCGGCACAATGCCCAGATGGAGGTGCTGGAGGGAACAACCGCAGCCGGAAAAACGACAGTCGGAGCTTATAAATTCATCTGTAAAGTGATGGCATCTCCCAAGCAGCTGCACATCCTTGCCGCAGATGATACCGGAGCAGCTGAGAAGAATATCATCCAGAAGGATCTTGGGATTTCGGACATCTTTCCTGAAACGCTTGTGGAATACAAGGGGAACGGCTCGGCCACCTACAAGATGCCGCACCTGCTCGTCCACACGACGCGTGGTGACAAGGTTGTCTTCATCGTCGGATACCGGGACAAGACAAGGTGGAAGGATGCTCTCGGCGGCCAGTACGGATGTTTGTACATCGACGAGATCAATACGGCCAACATGGACTTTGTGCGTGAGTCTGTCATGCGTGCTGACTACACCATGGCCACGCTTAACCCGGATGATCCGTCTCTTCCTGTGTATGAGGAATATATCAACCGGTGCCGGCCTGTTCCGGGATGGGCGGACGGCACACCCAGGGAGATCCTGGCGGAACTCACGGAGCCGGAGCATGAGGGATGGACACACTGGTTTTTTACGTTTGATGATAACTGGGGCATCCCGGAAGAGAAGAAGAAACAGATCATCGAGAGCGTGCCGGCAGGCACGAAACTCTGGAAAAACAAGATCAAGGGACTGAGAGGCAGGGCCACGGGCCTTGTCTTTTCTAATTTCGACCGGAAAAAGCATGTTGTTTCCAAAGAGTGGGCGAAGCAGTTCACAGAGGAGAGAATCCGCAAACTGCCGCCGTCCCGTGAGAAGTACGCGGAGCGCTTCCTCTACTTTTCAGCGGCCTGCGACACAGCGTATTCGCAGCAGTCACCGGATACGATCGCGATGTCCTTCCTTGGAATCACGAATTTCGGGAAGTGCATTCTGCTCGATGAGCGTGTCTATAACAACGCGGAGCTGGGGACACCCCTGGCCCCTTCCGACACGGTCCGGAACCTTCTGGACTTTCTGGAACGAAACCGGAGGGAGTGGGGATTTGCAAAGGATGTCTTCATAGATTCTGCCGATCAGGCCACTATCACGGAATGCATCAAGCACAAGCGCCTTTTTGGAAGCATTTATAATTTTCTGCCTTCCTGGAAGAAGGAGAAGATCATCGACCGCATAAACGTACAGCTCGGCTGGTTCGCGGAGGGCGCCGGCGGACCGTACTTCTATGTAGTGGACAGCTGCGCGGCCTACCTGCACGAGCTGGAGGTCTACAGCTGGAAGGAAGATAAAGATAATGAGCCGGAAGACGGCAATGACCATATGATCAACTCCGTCCAGTACGGCTGGCTGCCGTATGAGACGAAGATCGGAGCAAGGAGGAAGGCCTGATGGGCTGGTTTAAGGATTTTGTATTCAGGCTTTTGAAGGTGACGCCCGCGAAGGAGCGTCAGATCGTCATACAGGAGCCGCTCACGTTCCGGGCGAATGTCCTGAAGAACAAGGTGTGGTACCGGGGCGATCCGGCGGAGCTCGAGCAGTTCTTCAAGGCAGCGGCACATTTCGACACGGACAGATCCCGGTTCTGGGCATCCGTCCCTTACGGGCGGGTCAGAAAAATCCACAGCGGGATCGTGAGCATCGTGGTCGACCGGTACAGGGATATCGTAACTGCGGATTTCGACGGCTTTGATTTCGGGGAGGGGGACACCCTGCACCCTGTGCTCGACCTGTGGGAGGAGATGGCGGAGGACTGCGGCTTTGACAGCCTGATTGGTGACGCAGTCTCCGGAGCACTGTCAGCGGGAGACGGCGCATTTAAGATCAGCATCGATCCGGAGAATGAATTCCCCGTCATAAGCTTCTGTGAGGCTGATGACGTGGATTTCGTCATGAAGGGGAGGAAGGTTTCCGCAGTCCGGTTTTACACGCCGTACAGGCGCGACGAGAAGGAATACCGGCTTGAGGAAGAGTACGGGAAGGGTTATGTCCGTTACCGTCTTTTTGACGAAGCCGGCAAGGAAACGGAGCTTGGCGTCCTGGAGGATACTGCGGACCTGAAAGATGTCACATTTGACGGCGGCTTCATGATGGCGGTTCCTCTTGTGATCTTCGGTTCCACGAAGTGGAGGGGAAGGGGAAAGTCCCTGTTCGATGCGAAGACCGATAATCTGGACGCGCTCGACGAGGTGATCAGCCAGTGGCTCGACGCGGTCCGGATGGGCAGGGTGAAGCGGTACATCCCGGAAGACATGGTGCCAAGGGATCCGGAGACAGGAAAGCTCATCGAGGCGAATCCCTTCGACAATGACTATATCGCCGTCGGGACGATGAAGGTTGAAGGAACACAGGAGAAGATCGATGTCTCCCAGCCGCAGATCAGCTATGAAGCCTACGTGAACAGCTATTCCTCGTTTATGGACCTGTGCCTGCAGGGGATCATGTCGCCGGCGACGCTCGGGATCGATCTCAAGAAGACCGACAACGCGGAGGCCCAGAGAGAGAAGGAGAAGGTCACGCTGCATGTCCGCAGCAAGATCGTGGACGCCCTGAACGCGGCACTGCCTCTCCTCGCCGAGACGACGCTCATGGTATACGACCTCATGCGGGGATCTGCTCCCGGGGAGTATGAGGCGTCGGTACGCTTCGGAGAATATGCATCCCCTGATTTCGATACGACGGTCAGCACAGTTGTGAAGGCGAAGCAGGGAGGCGTGATGTCCATAGAACAGTCCGTGGAGGAGCTTTACGGGGACACGTGGACCCGGGAGGACAAGGACGCGGAGATCGAACGCCTGAAGGCCGAGCAGGGCCTTGTGGAGATGGAGGAGCCGTTCGAAGGCGCGGACGGTTTCGGATCGGAGGGAGACAATGGCGGCAGTGAAGGTGGGGCACAGGGTTTACCGGATGAGCCGGGAGGAGGCAGGGAAGCTTCTTAAGGTAGCCTCTTCCTATGTGCCTCTTGGGGTTTACGCCGTCCGGAAGGGCGCAGATTATTACGAGCTCATGAACCGGCCGATGTCCGTCTCACAGATGAAGCGATTTAAAAAGGACTGCATGAGGCGGGGGATCAAGGTCTATGCCAACGGGATATGATGTCGGCGCCGCATTTGAGCGGATCGAACATGAACTGATCGACTCCATGATGCGGAACCTGAAGCGTCACCTGAAGGAGGAGACAGAACTCGGTTTCGACTGGACGCAGTGGCAGGTGCAGCAGCTTAATTATCTGGAAGCCTACCGGAAGAAGAACCGTAAAAAGTACGGGCCGCAGTTCCGGCAGATCAACCTCCGTATCGGACATGCGATCCGCCACGCCAGGACGAATGGGCAGAAGGAAGAAGAAATCCGGATTCTGGAGGCTCTGAAGGAACATCCCGAACTGGAGGGCCGGATCGGCCGGTTCCGTGGATCCGCTGAGATCATGGGCGGGAATTTCTTCAAGATCAACGAGAGCAAGCTTGAGGCACTTGTGAAGGCGTCCGAGCATGACCTGACAAAGGCCGAACATGCCGTCCTCAGGCGCTGTGACGACCAGTACAGGCAGATCATCTATACTGCACAGGTATACGCCAACACGGGGGCCGGGACGGTTGAGAAGGCCGTGGATATGGCCACGCACGACTTTCTCGCCAGAGGGATCGACAGCATCGTTTACAAGAACGGCGCCAGACATACGATCAGTGACTACGCGGACATGTATATCCGGACCGCGGAGCGCCGGGCCTATCTGATGGGTGCGGGGGAGAAGCGGAAGGAATGGGGCATTGACCTCGTGATCGTGAACCGGCGCGGGACAATGACCGGCGGGAACTTCGGCCACGCCTGCCCGCTGTGCATTCCCTGGCTCGGGAAGATCCTGATCGACGACGTGTACTCCGGCGGGCATCCGGACGGGAAGCATGAGCTTCTGAGCACCGCGATTCAGCAGGGCTTCCTTCATCCGAGGTGTAAGGACAGCTTTACGACATACTTCCCCGGTATTACCTCCGTGCCGGATCCGGTGACGAAGGCGGAGCTGAAGGAAGGCGAGAAACAGGAGAGACAGGAGGCAGAACAAAAGAATGCAGAGCGGCAGGCTGAAAAGTATAAGCGATTGGCGGAGTTCACGCTAGATCCTGAGAATAAGAGGAAGAATGAAGCGAGGGCAAAAAAATGGGAATCATTAGGCAAAAAAATGTCTGCTCATGTCGACAGAGAAGAAGGGCCGAATTATGGAGAACTGATTTCTCAAGAAGAATTGGACAATTTTGCTGAAGAAGTACAAAAGAGAGGATATAGATTCGTTAATAAAGTTAAAGGAATTTCAAAAACCGTTTTTGGTGGATTTGAAGGATATAGAGGCGATATTAATAAGCTTATGGAGATCCTTGACGAACTTGATAAAACAAAAGTGTTTTGGCCTGAGCGATTAAAGCGAAAAGGCATATTGATCGGGTATGAGGACTTCGGCAATTTGGATGATTTTGCTTACTGTGATGGCAGGAATATGTTCTTTAACAAACTCTTATACGACGATTCCGATTATTTGCACAAGGTTTATAAAAAGGCGGCGGGAGAAGAAGTGTTTGTCAAAGGAACCAGCGAGAAGAGTATCCCATGGCATGAAATAGGACATATTCTTCAAAAAGAGAATCCATTCCTTTACCACAAATTAGAAAGAGTAGTGAACGCATATGCCGAAAAAAGGGGATTATCATTCAAACAAGCAGCATTGAAATTAACATCAGCATATGGTATAACAGAAGCGGGAGACATCTATCCAGAACTCCTTAGTGAGATGTTATCCGCAACTAATAGTGAAATTAAGAATAAGCGAGATGCTTCAAGCGATGTCATTAAGGAGGTGTTCAAATGACTTATCTAAAAGACTTTTGGGTTTTGAAGCATTTTGAAATGTATACTCATACTAAAGATAAAGGATACCAGCCGACTGAAGAAGCAACGCCAGAGGCTATAGATGCACTTAAAAAATTGAATGAGTATAATTTGAGGAAATATGGAATGCTGTAATAACCACCCTTCCCTATCGGATCGGGTGGTTTTGTCTATAAAGGAAAGACAAGTACACATGAATAATTTGAAAAGAAGAATCCGTGATAATAGCACAATTGCTGAAGTATTGATTTTGATTCTTGGAGTAATGCTTATTGTATTTAACACCGGGGTGTTCCGAGAAATTGGTGTCTCCATAGTTGCATCTGCAATAATTGTCTTTATGACAGATGTACTCATCGGAAAGGAAGATACAGAGAGTGTCATCCAATGGGGCCTTGAAGCAGTATATAGAACACGAGGAGAGATGAATAGCAGTAGCGATGAATATTTAGGGAAAGCAAAGACAGTTGACATGATCGCTTTTGGCCTGAAGTCCTGGAGAGATTCACAGCAGGATCAAATAGAGAGAATTCTTGCGGGAGGCGGCAGGATTAGAATTATTACAATGAGACCAGGGTGCAGTGCGATAAGAGCAAGAGAAGAGGATGAACATGTCGTAGAAAACAGCATAAGCTTGTCAATTGAACAACTGATTGATTGGGCAAAATCTGAAAACAAGAAGGGGTTAAAGGGAAAAATAGAGGTCAGATATCACGAACACCTTCCATTGGATTTCATGCACCTGATGGATAACAGGCTGTATACAGGCCCATATGAGTACGGTAAGGATAGTCAGCAAACAATATCATTTGAATATAACAACAAAGGTGCCGCATACGAGTACTATAGAAATTATTTCAATAAACTATGGGACGATGCGGAATTTTGTACAGATGCTTTAAGAGATTGATGTGATGTCTCTGCCACCTTGAAGAGGCGTTTTTTCAAGGTATACTTCATATATGTGGAGATTACTCAGAAGTTATCGCAGAGTGTTTTGGTTCTGATAATTCTGGCGCAAGGTTCCTTTTGGAAATATTAAGGGAGGGATTGTTATGAGATTGCCGACTGAGGAAGAACTTAAATTGATTAAGGAGTACAACAGTAAAGAGTGCACAGAGAAACGGAAAAGAGAGATAATTGAAAGACTCGATGAAATAGCAAAAACTTTTGGCATTTTTAATTAACCACCTTCCATCCGGCAGGCTGGGTGGTTTTGTATTAGGAGAAATGCATGAAGGACTTCCAAATTATCTATAAAATCCTTCAGATTCTTCAGAGGTCGATGGATCTGGAGGAATTCGATAAGGGTATCCTGTCCTCGGAGAGGCTAGGCCTGTCAGAACCAAAGTGGTGCAGGATCATGGCTATAATGATCAATGAGGGATATATCTCCGGAGCACAGACCTGGAACAGCATGGATCAGGATTATCCACGGGTTGTGCTGACGAGACCGGAAATCACTCTTAAGGGATTAGAATACCTGGAAAGCAACAGTATCATGAAGAAGATTGCAAATGCGGCGAAAGGAATCATCGATATTGCAACATAGCCACCCTTCCCCAACGGATCGGGTGGCTTTTTCGTGGGAGGAGAATGAGAATGGATGCGGAAATCATAAAAGTGTTAAAAGACATAAAAAATGAGCTCCATGCCATCAGGAAGGCAATGGAGCCCGAAGAAGTTGATATCGACACCATTATTGATGCTATCAATAAAAGAACGCAAAAAGACGGGAGAAGCCCGTTAATCCTGTGACTAGTAGAACAAACAATAAATAACTAGACCAATACAATATGCCGTGCTATACT